>CAIQXC010000270.1 GCA_903875675.1 Akkermansiaceae bacterium | reverse complement strand
CGCCGGGCGCACTTGGCAGGGTGAACTTGAGGGTCTCACGCTTGCCGTGGTCCAACAATTTTGAGTGTGCCAGAATCTTGGTGGATTCCGGGATGAAATCCTTGGCAAAACCGGCCCCGGCCATCGCCAGCGCCGCAGTGCAGACTTCGTCGGCGCCACCCGGTTGGGTAATCACGACGTTGTGGGGCATCAGGTCAACATTGATGAATGTGATCTCCACCGCTTGGCCCGGCTTGGCATCAATGCTCGTCTGATCGTACTTCAGGGCCTCCTTGACGGTGAGCAACTGCACTTCCAAGGTTCCGTCCGGACGCACGGTAGGTGCCACGCTCTTGACCTCGGCTTCCAAGGTGAATGGCCGCGATTGCTGGTCGATGGCGTTACCGCTCCAGAAATGAGCGACGGTTTTAGCGGCATTGCGGGCAAAGGGTTCCGGGGATTCCTGAAGGGCTTTGAGCAAGCTCATGTCCCGTTCATCCAACCGTTGGTGCAACCAAAGAGCCTCTAGCAGGTGATGGGCCTGGGCGGGATTTTTCGGGTCGAATTGCTTCATCCAAACCTTGCACGCCGCAAGAACCTCGGCAGGCTGATGCTTGGTCAATTCAATTTGCGTGCGGTAACGCACACCGTCCACCGGATGTTTGAGGTTCTCTAGCAATGCTGCCACCGGTTGGTCGGCGATGTTGACGTGGGCCTGGAGCGGACGTCCTTCGGCGGTGATCCGATAGACGCGGCCGTGGCTCTTATCGCGTTCGGGGTCGCGGATGTTGTGCTGCATGTGGCCGATGATGGCGTTCTGCCAGTCGGAGACATAGAGCGCGCCATCGTCGCCAAATTTGGCATCAGTCGGGCGGAAGTTAGGATCGGTGGATGATATCAGATCGGCCACCGGGGTGCCGTTGACCAATCCCGAATTGGCATCGCGATTGAGTTTGTACTGCTTGATGCCGAGAAAGCCGATGGAGTTGCAGATGAGGAAATTCCCTTGGTTCTCGTCGGGGAACTGGCTGCTGGAAACGATGGCGCTGGAGGGCACCGGACGCACTTGTTTTTGGAGCAGTTCGCGCATTTTGAAGCCCTTTTGATCAGGCACCACTTGGAAGGCATTGCCGGAGGTGCCATCGGTGGCATAGTGGAACCCCCAGTAATCGAAGGCCATGCCGTGGGAGTTAGGACCGTTGGGCGCGTGAAAGCCAAACGTGAAGCTTGCCGGATCAAAGCGATACATCCCGTCGCGGCTGGCCTCAAACGCCTTGGCCCAGGGGGTTTCGACGTTTTCCATAATGAACACGCCGCGTTGCCAGTAGAGCCCGCCATCGGGACCGAAGCGGAAGTTGTTGGCAGCGTGGTGGGTATCGGCGTTATCGACGCCTTGCATATAAACTTCGCGCACATCCGCCACGCCATCTCCCTTGGTATCCTTTAGAAAAAGAATGTCATGGCCGGAGGCGACGAGCACACCGCCATTCCAAAACTCAAAACCCGTCGGATTCTGCACCTTCGCAAAGGTGGTGCATTTGGTCGCCACGCCGGTGTGGTGTTCGTCGGTTAGAATGAGCAGGCGGTCGTTCAATTCCTTGCCCGGTTCCCAGTTCGGATAGCTGCCCCAGGCGGCGACCCACAGACGGCCTTGGGGGTCCACCGACATTTGGACGGGGTTGGCGAGTTCCGGGAATCGCTTTTCATCGGCGAAAAGGTTGACCTTGAACCCGGGTGCAACAGTCATTTTGGCAATGCCAGCCTGGCCATCGATATAGGGGATGGATTGCTCGGTCTTGTGGCTCATGTTAGACACCACCTTGAGCGGAGCGGGCAGATTGCTGTCATCGACCTTGTACGGTTTGGAGGCGGCGATTGCCCAGATTTGCTGATCGCGATTGCTCGCAAGTTGCTGCCACATCTTCAATTCGTGCTGGAGCACCTCGCCGTTGCTTTGGTTGTTCTCAAAGCGCAACCCGGAACGGTTTCCCCAAATGTCATTGCTGTCCGAAGCACGATAGGAATTGAGCCAATACGTGCTCTTGGCATTCACAACTTGGCGCAGCTTGTCATCCGAGGGGGATGTGCTAACATTTTTCTTAAGGAGGGCAGCGGCGATGACCGTGGCGAGTTCGCGGTTGCCGGCGGCAGACAGATGGCTGCCGTTGAGGGTCAGGGGTGCCTTGGCTTTGGCATAGAGTTCGAGTGTGGGCTGGAACAAATCAACGTAGGTGGCGCTCTTGGCTGCGGCCACTTCCTTGACGGCGTTGGCGTAGAGGGCTAGCCGACTATTGTTGGCAGAGCCGTCCGGCAGGAGTTTGTTATGCAGGTTCTCATTGGCGATGGGGGAAAACAGCACAAAGCGCAGGGTGCCTTTGCCGTTGAAGTTTTTCGCCTTGCAGTTGTCGATCATTGCCGCGTAGTCGCTCTTGAACTTCTCAAGGCCGGGCTGGCCTTGGAACGACTCGTTGTATCCGAAAAAGCACAGGATCACATCTGCCTTGCACTGGGCGAGGAGGGCCTCAGTGTTAGGCACATTTTCCGAGCGTGGGCGTTTGGCGACCTCGTCGCCGCAGACTGCGAGGTCGCGGAAGCTCAATTGCAGTTGAGGGTTTTCCCGTTGGATCAAGGTTTCCATCCATCCGTCGTGCTGCATCCGGTCGGCAAGCGAGTTGCCAATGATGCAGATTCGATCCGCCTTTTCAAAGGCGAATTGTGCTTGGGCACAACTCATCGTGAGCAACGTGCCGAATAGGAAGAAGTGAATGGATTTGATCATTTTTGTGTTTGGACGGGTTGGCTTCCAGAGTTTGAAACCCACACAAGCACCTGATGTCGGGTCGTGCAACTTTCTTTCGGCGGAAATTCTCAGCTTGATTTGGCAGGCGTTTTGCATTCGGAACGTTGATGGATCGGGTGTTCTCGGCAGCATCGGGGCACTTTTTTGCCGCTGCCACGGCTTTGCTCGGATACGGGCGTCATGCGGCCAGCCCCGAGCCAAACGCAATTGCACCAGCCCTTGATGCCATGGGATTTTGGCTAGTCAAGGATAAAATGTTATTTATTTAATGAATCGACGATATGCATTGCGGAGATGAGTTCAGAACTCAGCACTCGACCGGAATACAGCCATGCCCCCAAGCAAGTTGGATTCCCTCATGGTT
>CAIQXC010000269.1 GCA_903875675.1 Akkermansiaceae bacterium | reverse complement strand
GCTTTTGAGGTCGAACACTGAGTTCTTCGCCTCCGGCCGCAGCGCCCATGCAAAAGTGAATTCGGCGTGCGCCCAGCCCGGCGCATTCTCTAAGCATAGGCTGTCACTTGGCACGCGCCGCGGGACGCGGCACGCACGGCCTGCGGCCAGAGGCGTGCAGCCACGTGGCAGATAGGCTTGCGCGGCTCATGTACTTGAGGCAATCTCAGGGAGTTTTCTTGAGGTACAGCCTTGTGGGTATTGAACCTCCACCTACTCCGACAAAACGCGGCGAGCGTCTGATGGCACTTAGGGACTACGGCGGGGTCACGGGTTCCGGAGCTGCCGGTGCCGGTGCCGGAGTGGGCTCCGGAGTAGGCTCTGGAGTGGGCTCTGGAGTGGGCTCTGGAGTGGGCTCTGGAGTGGGCTCTGGAGTGGGAGCGGGTTCCGGAGTCGGAGTGGGGACTGGGGTAGGTTTTGCGGCTGGATCGCCGGTGGGAGCGGGATTTTCAGGTGGCGTGGTGACCGGGCTGACGGGTGCGACCGGGGGAACCGCAGGCACAGCAGCGCTGGATTTTTCAGCGGGGGGCTGGGGTTTGGTTTCCCGGGTGAGGCCCTTTTGCTTGTTTTGGTGTCCGATGAGGATGGCCAGGACGAGGCTGAGAATGAAGAACATCGATCCCAGATAGACGGTGCCGCGTTGCAGGACGTTGGTGGTGCGGGCACCGAACACCTGATCGGTGACGCTGGCACCAAATGCGGCTCCAAGACCTTCCTGTTTTGGCCGCTGCATTAGGATGAGCAGGGTCATGAGCAGGCAGACGAGGACGAACACCACCAACAAAAGTTGGATGATGATGGGGAGCCATTCAATTGCAGCTAGAATCATGGGGGCGAGAAAATAGGCAGCGGTTTGCCACTTGTAAAGCAGGGACTTTGGGAAATTGCGTGCAATTGAGGATGGTTTGGCAATTTGAGTCCCAGGTTGGGGGATTGGACGGGGCTGGTTGGGGTCCAGATGGGCATTCTTGAGGTGGCGGGGGCCAAGGAAGGCGGCATTGGGAGGATTGGCGCTTGCTGCGGGGTCGGGTCCAGAGGCAAGGTCGGTGTTGCCAATGAAAGAATTGCTTGCGGAACTCGAACGCTGGGGATCGGACGTGATCTTTGGGCGTGCCAAGGGTTTGCGTGCCGCCATGACCCGCATGCTTATGCGCACCCTTTCCGGGGTTTACCGCCTCATCGTCCAAGGCCGACTGTGGGCGTTCCGCAATGGCTGGATCCCACAGCACCACCTCGGCACCCTCGTCGTTTCCATCGGCAACGTCACCGTCGGCGGCACCGGCAAGACCCCGGTCGTCGAATTGCTAGCCCGGGCACTGCGCGAACGAGGCCGCCGCGTCGCCATCCTCTCCCGTGGGTACAAGAGCCGTAAACTGGAAAGCCCCCAGCATTGGGCCGATGCCAATGGCCGACCCCTGCCCGCCGAGGAATTGCCAAAAATTGTTTCGACCGGCAGCCAATTGTTGCTCGACTCGAAATTCGCGGGTGATGAGCCGTACATGCTGGCCCGCAACCTGGCCGGGGTGGCCGTCATCGTCGATAAAGACCGGGTCAAAGGCGGTCGTTTTGCGGTCGGCCAGCTCGGGGCAGACACCTTGCTGCTTGACGACGGCATGCAATACCTGCGGCTGGCTCACGCCATCGACATCGTGTTGGTGGATGCCCGCGAGCCATTTGGCACCGAGGCGTTGCTGCCGCGCGGGACTTTGCGCGAGCCACCACGCAACCTTCGCCGCGCCAGTTATATTCTCATTACCAAGTGCGACGGAGGCTCAAATGAGACGCTGGTTGCTCGCTTGCGCCGCTATAACCGCACCGCCGAAATCATCGAGTGCACCCACGGGCCGATCCACTTGGAAAACCTATTTACCAGCGAGCGCCAGCCGTTGGAATTCCTCAAGGACAAGTGGGTGGCCGCCATCAGCGGCATCGCCATCCCCGAAAACTTCGAGCATGCCTTGGAAAAACTCGGCGCCCGCGTGGAAATCCGCCGCCGCTTCCCCGATCATCACCGGTTTCCTCGTAAGGAAATCGACAAGTTCATGCAGCGCTGCGTTGAGCGCGATATGGAGCTCATCCTCACCACCGAAAAAGACGCCGTGCGTTTCCCCCGCCCAAGCGAACTGGACGTGCCGGTGTACTTTCTCCGCATCGAGGTGAAAATCCTCAAGGGCCAAGAGGCATGGGACGGATTGCTGGACAGGCTCAGCCGACCACCACCGGCTCTCGATCCGGTGCTGCGCCACCGTGGGGCCTACCGGCCGTGAGGATCAAAGGAGTCGAGTGTGCGCATCATGCTAAGGGAAGATTTTTCGCATCCATGAGAAACAATGGTGGACAAGCAGGGTTTTCGCTCGTGTCCTGTGAATCCGCCCATGACCAAAACTCCTGATCTTCCCATGAAACTCTCGATCCTTTGTTCCTTCATAGCGATGGCGGGTTGCGCCACCGCTGTGGATTTCGCCGCTCCTATCGAAAAGGTGGGTTCTGACTTCAAGTTCACCGAAGGCCCGCTGTGGGTTGCCGCTAAAAACCAACTCCTCTTCAGTGATATCCCTGCCAACCGCATTGTCGCACTCAACGAGGGTAAGTTCTCCACCTTTCGCAGCCCTAGCAACAACTCCAACGGCTTGACCCTCGATAAACAGGGCCGTCTCATCGCTTGCGAGCATGGCACCCGCCGTGTCACCCGCACTAACGCAGACGGCTCCATCAGTGTGCTCGCCGAACGCTATCAGGGCAAGCGCCTCAACAGCCCCAATGACGTGGTTGTTGCTAGTGACGGCGCGATCTACTTTACCGATCCGCCTTATGGCGTGGAGGAAGCGCAACGGGAATTGGACTTCCAAGGCGTCTATCGAATTTCGCCGGATGGCAAGACACTGACTTTGTTAGTCAAGGATTTCATCAAGCCTAACGGTCTGGCGTTCACCCCTGATGAAAAAATCCTCTATGTCAATGATACCGAGGGCGGCCATATCCGCGCCTTTGACGTCGGTGCCGACGGTACGCTGGCCAACGGTCGTGTCTTCGCCAAGGTGCCCAGTTCCGATGGCATGAAAGTCGATACCGAAGGCAACGTGTTTTGCACCAGTGCGACGGGCGTGATGGTCTTCGATTCTCACGGCAAGCACCTCGGCACCTTCACCATGGCCGAACAACCCGCCAACTGCGCGTTTGGCGACTCCGACATGAAGGCGCTCTACATGACTTCCCGCACCGGCCTCTATCGGGTCAGGCTGAGTGTTCCCGGAATCCAGCCGGGTGCCCGCACTCACTGATCCATGCCAGACAAGACCTATGGTGCCTGAAGTTGCCTGCGGGTAATTTTTGCGGCGAGGGATTGCCATGGCTGGGAATTCCCTTAAACTACCGGCCGCCATGAGCCAACTCTCCGATCTGCTAGCTTCCGCCCAATCCGCCGGCCGTCTGCTGCCCGCTGCCAAAGTCAATTTGGAGGCCCTGCTGGCGGGCTCCTCTCATCCCGTCACCGCACTCGCCATCGAAGAATTAGCGGCCAGCGGTGCTTGGGACGAACTCAACGACCGGTTCTTCAAAACTCTGGCCTTCGGCACTGGTGGCCTGCGCGGCCGCACAATCGGCCGGGTGGTTACTTCCGCCGAACAGGGTGCCGGTGGTCCTAACGGCCGGCCTCAGTGGCCCTGCGTCGGCACTGCCACCATGAACTATTTCAACGTTAGCCGCGCGGTTCGCGGCTTGATCGCCTATGCCAAGCGGCATGTCGGTGGTGCTCGTAAACCGCGCCTGGTTTTTGCGCATGACACACGGCATTTCTCGCGCGAATTCGCCGAATTCTGTGCCCATACCTCCGCCGACCTCGGCTGCGACTCCTATCTGTTCGACGGCCCGCGATCAACCCCCCAACTTTCTTTCGCGCTGCGCGAATTGCGGGGGGACGCAGGAGCGGTTCTAACAGCCAGCCACAATCCGCCCCACGACAATGGCTTCAAGGCGTATTTTGACGACGGTGCGCAGATTGTCGAGCCGCACGCATTGGCGATCATTGCGGAGGTCAACGCGTTGACTAGCGAGAGTTATGAAGCACTGCCGGTTGCGGAGCGGGGGACTGTCACGCTGTTAGGAGCGGAGATGGATGCACGCTACGTGGAATTGCTTAAAACACTGCTGCTGAAGCCATCCTTGTTAGGTGAAGTGCGTGCCCGAATTGTTTACACCAATCTGCATGGCACGGGCGGCCATATCATCGTGCCGATGTTGCGTGAATTCGGCTTTGAGGTGCAAACCGTACCCGAGCAGGATGTGTTGGATGGGCGCTTTCCCACGGTGGAATCACCCAACCCGGAAAACGCCTCTGCCTTGCGCATGGCCATCGAACTGGCAGAGGCCAGCGGCGCGGAAATTGTCATTGGCACGGATCCGGATGCCGACCGGATGGGTGTGGCGGCTCGCGACGCAAGTGGCGAGATGGTGTTGCTAACGGGCAATCAGATCGGTTCGCTGATGGCATGGTACCGGCTTAAGACGTGTTTTGAGCTGGGATGGCTGACGGATTCGAACCGCAGTCGAGCGGTCCTGGTGAAGACGTTTGTGACCACTGAGTTGCAGCGGGCGATTGCCGACGGCTTTGGCGTGGGATTGGTAGATACGCTAACCGGATTCAAGTATATTGCCGGCAAGTTGCGCAAATACGAGGATGCGATCCCGGCGGACAAAAAGGGCGATTACCGCTCGTTGAGTCAGGAGGCGACGCGGGTGTTGCGGCTGGAGTACTCGCGGTTTTTCGTGTTTGGCGGGGAGGAGAGTTATGGGTATTTGGGATCCGATGCGCTGCGCGACAAGGATGCGAATGGCGCGGCACTTATGTTTGCGGAAGTGGCGGCTTATGCCAAGTCCCTCGGCAAAACTTTGCCCCAACTCCTCGATGAGATCTTCACGGAATATGGCTATCACCTCGAAATCGGCAAATCTTTGGTGATGGAAGGTGCCGATGGGGCGGACCAAATCCAGGCCTTGGCCAATTCCTATGCGCTGCATCCGCCCACCGTGGTCGATGGTGCCGCTGTATTGCGACTTCGTGACTTCGCCAAACAAGATCTCTTCGATCAGGAAGGCGATCCTCTGCCCAAAGAAAAAATGTTGTTTGTGGATTTGGCCGATGGCCGCAGCTTTGCGGTGCGGCCATCCGGCACGGAACCGAAAATTAAATACTATCTGTTTGGCAAAGCCGCCCCAGGCGGGGATTTGGCCAGTGCCAAATCCCAAGTCGGCTACGCCCTTGCCAACTTGTGGAACTGGATCGAGCAGGATGCGGCTACAAGACAAAAACCCGCCTTGTAGCGGCGGTCTGTGCCCGTCGCTGCGGGTGGGGCGGCATTGCGGCGGTCTGAGGCCATGACAGCGCCAGAAGTCATGCCCGCTGTTGGGACACATGAGATCGAGATAAAGCGTTTCGTTGAAACTCTTGGCGGGCTCGACGAGAAGTTCATATCAGATAACTGCAACTTTGAAGGAATGATTCCAAATATATCTATCAGCAGGAATTATGATTTTGAAGGATCCCAGCATGATTATTGTGCGCACATGATCTGAGCCTGCTGCCTCAAATAATCCTCCGTGAAGCATTTTGGGGAAATCATGGAATTGGGGGTTAATTCGGAAAAACATCAAAATTCCGAGATAATCCCCGATTTTCCGGACCCTATCAAATCGGTGATTTTCTTGTCGTGTTCATTGGAGGCGTGAAATCAGCGAAGCGACATCGACCCTTTTGTCGCACATGAGCCGCGCGGTCATTTCCTGTCGCTCAGAGCCCTTCCAGGCGTCGTGATGTTCCCCATTCTGCAGGTAGGCATATAGCTGATAGAGATTCACCGCATGCAGCTTCTCTCCGCCCAGCCAGCCGTTCATCGCCTCAGCATCAGAACTCAGCATTCGACCTCGCTTTCGACAACGGAGCGAGCCAATCGGATTCCCTAACTGTCGGCTGTGGGCGGAAGCGCAATGCCCAAACAAATGTTGAAATGCGAGGACTGACCCCATCGGCCGATGGGGTCAGTCCTCCTGAGTAACTCATTGTAAGTTATTGAATAGGAACGAGTTGGAAG
>CAIQXC010000268.1 GCA_903875675.1 Akkermansiaceae bacterium | reverse complement strand
GGCCATGCCGCGCGCCGTGCTGGGCATCGCGCCGGAGCAGTCGGCGTTTGATTTCAAATGGGCGGACAACATCCAGCAGACCGGCGACTGGAGCGATTTTACGATCAATGGCGACGCCGCGCCGAACGACCGGTACAACTTCCGCGCCATGTTTTCAAAACCAACCGGCAAATGACACCCACCCAAAGAAGCACACCATGCATCAGAATATGACCTCGTTTCTAACGATCTCCGCCCTGCTGCTGGTGCCGCTGGCAGCACTGCATGCCGCTAGTTTGGCGGATCTTCGCTGCGAATACCGCACTGATCCCCTTGGCATCGACGTGGCGCACCCGCGGTTGAGCTGGGTAATCGAGGATTTGAAATCCGAAACCAGAGGGCGGAAGCAGACGGCGTATCAGGTGCTGGTGGCCTCGACCCCGGAGTTGTTAGCCAAGGACCAGGGCGACTTGTGGGACAGCGGCAAGGTGGCATCAGAGCATAGCATTCAGGTGGAATATCATGGTAAGCCTCTGGTCAGTCGCCAGCTCTGCCACTGGAAGGTACGAGTCTGGACGCTGACCTCCGACCTCCGACCTCTGACCTCTTCTGCTTGGAGCAAACCATCGCTGTTTCTCTCCATCCAAAACCAGCGCCTCCGGCCTCTAACCTCTTCCGCCTGGAGCAAACCGGCACTGTGGACGATGGGCTTGCTCAAGCCCGAGGATTGGCAGGCCAAGTGGATCGGGCTTGACCAGGCGCAAGCGGGGGAAGACTCCCGCCGGTTGCCGGCCCGTTATCTGCGGCGGGAGTTTTCCGTCGAGAAGAAAGTTGCCCGGGCGACCACCTATGTGTGCGGCTTGGGATTCTTCGACCTCTATCTGAATGGTGCGAAGGTTTCCGACCATGTGATGGATCCCGCCTTGTCCGACTATGACAAGGCCGCCTATTACGTGACCTTCGATGTGACCCGGTATCTGAAATCCGGGCGCAACGCCATGGGCGTTGTCCTCGGCAACGGGCGTTTCTTCGCCCCGCGTTCGTCGACGCCCCCGGCGGCGGTGGGTTACGGTTATCCCAAACTCCTGGTGCAGACGGAGATTTCCTATGACGACGGCACAAGCACCCGGGTTGTCAGTGATGATAGCTGGAGGTTGTCCACCCAAGGACCGATCCGCGCCAACAACGAATACGATGGCGAGGAATACGACGCCCGGATGGAGATGACCGGTTGGAACCGGACCGGGTTCGATGACGCGAAGTGGGAGAACGCACGATCGGTTCAAGCCGTTGGCGGCGTTCTCAAGGCCCAGATGATGGAACCGATGCGCGTGACGCGGATGATCAAGCCGGTGGCGATCACCAATCCCAAGCCGGGGACGTTCGTCGTTGACATGGGACAGAACTTCTACGGCACCGTTCGGCTCATGGCGCGCGCTCCCCGCGGCACGGAACTGCGCATGGTCAGCGCCTACACAGTGTTGCCCGACGGAACGCTCAAGACTGCGGACAACCGGGGCGCCAAGGCCACCGATATCTATACCTTCAAAGGGGAGGGAGAGGAGGTCTGGAGTCCGCAATTCAAAGGACAGGGCTACCGGCGTGTGCAGGTGACGGGATTTCCCGGCACCCTGACTGTTGAAAATTTCGAGGGGCTAGTGATCCACACCGATGCCGAGCCGGTTGGAGAATTCGCTTGTTCGAACGAGCTGGTGAACCGGATCCACCAGGCGATGCGCTGGGGCATGCGGATGTTCATGCGCAGTGCGCCGCTGGACCCGGACCGGGACGAACGGCAGCCGTGGATGGGCGATCCGGCCAAGGATGCCGAAAGCGAGGCGTTCAACTTCAACGTGGCGCCGTTTTATGCCAAATGGATGGACGATGTGCGCCGGTGTCAGCGGGCTGATGGTGGAATCCCCGATGTCTCGATGTATTGGTCTCCGGGCGGCGCGGACGTGGTGTGGCCGAGCGTCTTCACGATCATCCCCGACTGGATCGCTGAGTTTTACAGTGATCGTCGTGTGGCGGAAACCCATTATTCCGCCATGATAGCATGGGTGCAGGCCATGCGGCAACTGAACCAGGAAGCCGATGGCACGCTCAAGGGCGGGCAGTACGGCGACTGGTGCGATGCCGCCTCCATGGACGGGAAGTGCGGCGATAGCGGCAAAACGCCACAGAACCTGATTGTCACCGCTTATCATTATAACAACTGCCGGATCATGGCGCGGGCCGCGAAGCGGCTGAACAAGCCTGAGGATGCGAAACAGTTTGACGAATGGGCGGATCAGCTCAAGCAGGCCTTCAATAAGAAGTTTCTGGATCCGGCCACAGGTGTGTATCAAGGCGGAACCCAGTGCGCCTACTTGTTGCCCCTGGCGTTCGGTCTGGTGCCGGCCGAGCACCGGCAGAAGGTGATTGATAACTTGGTGAACGATATTCTCATTACGAACAAGGGCCATCTGTCGGTGGGCTTGATCGGTATGCAGTGGCTGATGCAGGTGTTAACCGATATCGGCCGCCCCGATGTGGCGTGGACGATTGTCACGCAGACCACGCGACCGAGTTGGGGTTATATGATGAGCAAAGGCGCGACCACAATCTGGGAACGCTGGGACTGCGACACCCGCGACCCCGGAATGAACAGCGAGGCACTCCTCATTCAGGCGGGCAATCTCGACGCGTGGCTCTATCAGACGCTGGCGGGAATCAACTGCGATCCGTCGCAACCCGGCTTCAAGCACATCATCATCAAACCGCGGCCGTTAGGCGATCTCACTTGGGTAAAGGCCCATCACGATTGCCCCTATGGCCGCATCACGAGCAACTGGCAGCGGGATGGCCATGTTCTGACGATGGAGGTCATGATGCCCGCGAATACGACGGCGACCATCCATGTCCCCGCAAAGGACGCCGCCGGTGTTACGGAATCCGGCCTACCTGCGGTGGATGCGAAAGGCGTGAAGTTCCTGCGCATGGAAAACGGCGCGGCCGTGTACGAGGTCGGGTCGGGCTGTTACCGTTTTTGCAGTGGAAAATAGAGACTAATGAAAGGATTGAACCGATGAATATGAAGAGCATGGTTAGGTGGGCGATTGCCGGACTGCTGGCGGGAAATGCCGCATGGGCGGCGGAACAGGCACCGGCAGGCGGCGTGACGGTCTATCCGGATGGTCGGCCATCCGCGACATTGCGACTGGAGGCAAAGGACCAGGGAGTCGTGTTGAAACACGGTGACGGCCCGGGCCAGTGCGACATGCTCGGTGCCCGTGACATTTGGGTGTACGAGGCCGGCGGGACTTACTACATGCACTACGACGGTGCCGGCCCCAAAGGTTGGTTGGCGTGCCTGGCGACGAGCACCGACTTGGTGAATTGGAAAAAGAAGGGTCCGGTATTGGATTTCGGGAAACCGGGGGAAGACGATTCCGCCTCGGCTTCGTATGGCGTGACGTACTTCGACGGCAAGGAATGGCACATGTTCTATCTCGGTACCCCGCATGTATCGGGAGCGCCCGATTTGGTCCCCAGTTTCCCGTATCTGACGATGAAGGCAAAAAGCGCCTCGCCAGCGGGACCATGGATCAAGCAGCGGGAGGTGATCCCATTCCGGACGAAGCCGAACACCTATTATTCTGATACGGCCAGTCCGGGATATGTCATCAGGCTGGGCGACGAATACCTGATGTTCTTCAGTGCCTCGATGAAACGCACGCTCGGTAT
>CAIQXC010000267.1 GCA_903875675.1 Akkermansiaceae bacterium | reverse complement strand
CGTCAAGAACAAGGTGGCGCCACCCTTCACCGAAGCTGAATTCGACATCATGTACAACGAGGGAATCTCCTCCACCGGCTCATTGCTCGACCTCGCCTTGGAAATGGAAATCGTCCAAAAGCGCGGCTCATGGTTCAGCCACAACGGCACCCAGCTCGCCCAAGGCCGCGACGCTGCCAAGGAACTCCTCAAAGGCGACCCCGTCCTTTATGCCGAGATCGAAACCAAGGTCAAAGAACAGCTCGAATCCAAGAAAAAGAACTGACCCTTCTGGCTAACTCTATCCAGCACGGCCGGTCGATGCTCCTGAATCACTTGAATAGTTCGCACTAGCGGCGTGTCTATGACCGCCGATGGCCCTGAAGTGCCGATGAGCCCGCCTATTCGACAAATGCCATTTCATACATATCGGCGGTCACAGACACGCCTCTATCGTGGCGTGGCTGCTGCGTCTTGTGGCTGGCCGTGACAGCGTGCCTCTGGCCGCTGCGCCCATGCGAAAGTGAATTCAGCGTGCGCCCAGCCCGGCGCATTCTCTAAGCATGGGCAGCCACCTGGCACGCGCTGCGGGACGCAGCGCGCACGGCCTGCGGCCGGAGGCACGCAGCTACGTGGCGTGGCTGCTGCGTCTTGTGGCTGGCGATCGACGCGTTGACATCGCACGGATCGTGGATTAAGGAACTCAGGCTGGTGGCGTCCGTGTCGGATGGCCGCCCGCTTTTCGCTAACTATGAAAACCGTTGCCGCACTCGTGATGTTTTTGCTAGCCCCCGTGGTTTCGGCGGTGCCGCGTGATGCCTTGCCGCTGGATGCTGTGAAGTGGCCGGGAAACTACCGTCTGCACGTCGAGTTTTCCGCGTCCACCCGCGCCACTTTGCACTGGCCCGACGGACCGACGATGGAATTACCGGAGGGCGGTTCGTACGATATCGCAGTGGAGAGGCCGGCCCAAGGCGAGGCGGTGCTGCGGGTGTGGTCCGGCGTCAAGTTGCTGCGCGGTCCCGAGGAAGTCAAAGGACTCAAGCCCCTCAGTCGGCCGTTGGTGGAAGCGGCGGCTGGAGCCACGGTGACAAGCGCTTGGGTGCAAGAGTTAGAGCGCAGTGATCACTGTGAATTGGTCGCTGAGTGGAACCCACAAGCCCTCGCCGAGGGTGGCAAAATCTATGCTTCGCTGTGCGTGGCTTGCCACGGCACCAAGGACAAACCGGGCACACTGCCCACGGCCCTGCGCTTTGCTGAGGGACAGTTCAAGAATGGCTCGGACCCCTACTCGATGTATCGCACGCTAACCAAGGGATTTGGCCAGATGGTGGCACAGCCGCAGTTCACCACGGCGCAAAAATATGCGGTTATCCACTACATTCGCGAGACGTTTCTGCGCCCTCACAACCCCGGCCAATTGTTTCTGATCACCCCCGAATACCTCGCCTCACTGCCCAAGGCGCTGGCACGCGGCGAGGCCGAAAAGATCGATCGCGACCAGCCCCAGTACCTGCGCATGGATCTGGGCCCAGCCTTGTTTTGGACCTATCAGGTGGCTCCGGGCAACATCGCCCAAAAAGGCATCGCCATCCGCCTCGACGACGGCCCCGGCGGTGTTAGTAAGGGCCGGGCTTGGATGGTGTATGACCACGACACGATGCGCCTGGCTGCCGCCACCACCGGCAGTTTCATCGATTGGCACAACATCGCCTTCGACGGCGGCCACGGGTCTCACGTGAGTCTCACCGGCGACAAACACGTCGTCAACCCGGTCGGGCCCGGTTGGGCGTCGCCGGATGGCCGTTGGGATGATGCCCGGCTGATAGGGCGAGACCACCTGCCATACGGGCCGCTGCCCCGTGAGTGGGCACGCTACGACGGATTGTACCTGCAGGGAGATAAGGCGGTGATCGCCTCGACGATCTGCGGAACGCGTGTTCTTGAATCACCTGGCTGGTTGGAAAATGATGCCAATCCAGTGTTCATCAGAACATTCAACATCGCAGCTGCCAACAAACCGCTTCAGTTGCGGGTGGCCCCGGATTCATTGAGTGTCTGCCTAACAGGTGATGGCACTCTGCGCAAGGACGGCGGCTTCTGGTTGGCCGAGCTACCTGGCGCAGCCCGGACGCGCATTTTTATTTCGCGCAGTGACCCAGCGGCGCTCGCGGCCTTGGCCAAAGCCGATAGCGCCCCGCTGGCCCTCGAGCCGCTGACCGCTGGCGGTCCGGCCCGCTGGCCGCAGGAACTAACCACCACGTCAGAACCTGGCAATCCCGCGGCTTCATTCATCGCCGATACTTTCCCGCTGCCGCTGGACAACCCGTGGCAAAGTTGGTTGCGCCCTGGCGGCTTCGACTTTACCCCGGATGGTAAGGCCGCCGTGGTCGCCATGTGGAATGGCGATGTCTGGCGGGTCGAGGGAGTGATGGACCCCGCCCCGGCCACCCTGCGCTGGCGGCGCATCGCCGGGGGTTTGTTCCAACCGTTAGGTGTGAAGTTCCGAGGCAACGACGTGTTCATCACTTGTCGGGACCAGCTCGCTTGCTTACATGACCTCAACGGTGACGGCGAAATCGACTTTATCGAGTGCTTCAACAACGACCATCAGGTGACCGAGCATTTTCATGAGTTTGCGATGGGTTTGCAGACGGATGCGGCAGGCAACTTTTACTATGCCAAGTGCGCCCGCCACGCGCTGCCGGCGTTGGTGCCGCATCACGGGACATTGCTGCGGGTGAGTGCAGACGGCAAGCGCACCGACATTCTGGCTACGGGTTTTAGGGCGGCCAACGGGGTTTGCCTCAACGATGACGGCACGTATTTTGTCACCGATCAGGAAGGATATTGGACACCCAAAAACCGCATTAACCGGGTGAAAACCGGCGGCTTTTATGGCAACATGACCGGTTACACCGACGTTACCGATGAATCCGATTCCGCCATGGAGCAGCCGATGGTGTGGATCACTAACAATAAGGATCGCAGTCCAGCAGAATTGCTGTGGGTGCCCAAAAACGCCTGGGGTGATCTCGGTGGCTCGCTGCTCAACCTCAGTTATGGCACCGGCCGCGCCTTTATTGTGCCACATGAGCAGGCCGCCGGTATCTGGCAGGGTGCCGTGTGCGAGTTGCCGATGCCGGCGTTTGCCACCGGCATCATGCGCGGCCGCTTCGCCTCAGATGGCGCGCTCTATACCTGCGGCATGTTTGCATGGGCCGGCAATGCCACCTCACCCGGTGGTTTCTATCGGATCCGCCGGGGCACCCAAGCGGCCCATGTCCCGCTCGCCATGCACCCGGTGCAAGGTGCCATGCGGGTGACATTCAGCGATGCGCTGGACCCGGCCAGCGTCACTCCCGCTGCCTGCGCCTTCAGAATTTGGTCACTCAAACGCACAGCGGATTACGGCTCGCCGCACGTTGGTGAGCATCCGTTGGAAATCACCGGGGCGAGTCTTAGCCAGGATGGCCGCACGCTCACGGTGAACATTCCGGCGCTAGTCACCACACAATGTTACGAACTCAACGTGAAGTTCAAGGCACCCGACGGATCACCCGTCGAGCGCTCGATTCACGGCACCATCCACCGGCTATCCGCACCTTGACGGAGAGATGAGGTCAGGCGTTGGCCAAGGTGCCGAAGCGATTGGCAATGGCCAGCGCGGGGTCTAGCGGAACCTCCTGGCGTTGAACGTCTGTCGGCACGCTGATGACGGGCACGGGACGCAGGCTGCGCCCGGCAAATTGCGGCAGATATCGGCGCTCCGCCTCGAACATTTCCGCCACCATCGAGCGGATCTCTGTCAGGGTTAGTACGGCGGAGGTCAGCGGATCGAGCGCCACGGCTTGCATCACCAATTCAGGATCCCCACTGAAGCTCGCTTCAACGGCCAGCCCTTGGACCAGAATGTTGGTTAGATTGAGCGCGGCACACTGCGGCGGTAAATCGCCCACCACCGTCGGGTGCAAGCCGAGGCGATCGACATAGATCGGCACTTCCACGCAGCAACCTTGGGGCAGATTGGTGATATAGCCATCGTTGCGGACATTGCCGTTGAGGCGGAAAATCTCGCCGGTTTCCCTAGCTTCAATGATATGTGAACAGTACTCCGCACTGCGTGCCGCCAGCGCCGTGGACTCAATGGACAGCGGATCCGTGCTGGCAAATTTCTCCGCCAGCATCGCACAGTACTTGTAATAGGCTCCGGTCTCGCCGCCAAACGACGGCTCGTCGCAGTAAAGCTCGAGGGCCTTGCGGTTTTTCCGGAAGTATGGCAAATACTCGGATAGATGGCCGGTGCTCTCCGTCATGAAGTAGCCGAAGTGGCGCAGCACCTCACCCCGCACCTTTTCATTCACATAGAACCCGGGCTTTTCGAAGTTGGCCTTGAGAATCGGATAGAGGTCGCGGCCGCCATGCTCGAGCCGCAAAAACCACCCCATGTGGTTGATGCCGGCGGCCAGGAAATCAATCTCATCCTTGGCCACGCCGGTGTAGCTGGCAATCAAATCCATGGTGGTTTGCACGCCGTGGCAGAGGCCGACAAATTGCAATCCCGGCACCCGTCCCAAGGCCCAGCAGCACATGGCCATCGGGTTGGCATAGTTGAAGAGGATGGCGTTAGGGCATAGTTCCTGCATATCCCGGGCAATTTCCAGCAGCGCCGGAATATGCCGCAACGCACGAAACACCCCGCCCGGACCCAGCGTGTCGCCAATGCATTGATCCACGCCGTACTTCAGTGGTATCTCGTAATCCTGACGGAATTCCTCGACGCCGCCGGCCTGCAACATCACAACCACATAATCCGCTCCGCGCAGGGCTTCGCGACGGTCGGTGGTGGACATCACGGTCGCATCGACGCCGTTGTCATTGATCATGCGAGTGACAAAGGCGTGCATCTTGTCCAGCCTCGTGCGGGTCAGTGCCATCAAGCGGTACTCGCTGCCCGCCAATGCCGGGGTGGCGAGAAAGTCCGACATAAGGGTCTTGCAGAATACCAAGCTGCCCGCTCCTATCATTGCAATTTTAGCCATAACTGAATTTTTCTTTGGTTTGGATTATTCGCTTTTAAGAATCATGTCCTTGAATTGGACGGTCATCGGATCCCCGGCGTGAGGATGCAGGTGATCCCTTCCTTCTTGGTGCCGACACTCGATTCGTCAGCCACGTCAACGGTCAAAAGGCCGTTCATGAATGGTTGGAGATCCTTGCCGTGGAACATGGCATTTTCGGCGGAGCGGGCCAGTGAGGCACGAGGATCAGAGCCGTGAGCGATGCGAGTCGTTTCATGCGATGGGGTGGGGTTGGATTGGGCGATGCCAAGCGCGGCCGGGGCACGGGATATGGCTTAGCAGGAAAACGGTTCAGTGCAAGCCTGCATGCAATTACTTGGCTTTGAGGGATGAGAGATACTCGACCAAATTGACCAATTCAGCCTGACTCAGGACTTGGCTGAGGCCATTGGGCATGAGCGAGGTGGTGAGCTTTTCGCGCTTGGTGACGTCCGCCTTGCGGAATTTCTGGGTCGTGCCGCCAGGCAGCGCCAGAATCAACTCGTCGGCAGTTTCGCTGCGAACGATTCCAAAGCCGGTGCCGCCGTCCTTGAGGGCGAGTTGGGTGGTTTCGAAGCCCATGCTGAGGCTGGCGTTGGGGTTGATGATGGAGTCGAGGAGTTGTTCCTTGGTGAGTTTGGCACCAATCGCGTCTAGCGGAGGGGCGACATCGACCCCGAGTTTACCGATGCGATGGCAGGTGATGCACGAACTTTCCGGACGCTCAAACACAACGCGACCTTGCGCCACATCGCCTGATATCTTGGCAAGTTCTGGAATGGCCGGGAGCGCCTTTCCGCCGAGTGCCGCAGGGGCCGGAAAGAGTGCGTCGATGTCGCTGGCGAGCGTGGGATATTGCACAAGGCGCAGCGTGCTGGCAGCAGCGGCTGCCAACTCAGCGGGCAGGTGCCCGTCTTTGGCTAACTTCACCAGCGCCGTGGCACCTGTTTGGCTGCGCGAGAAAGCACGCACCGCTTGTTGGCGTAGCTCAAGCGCGGCTTGCGTGTTAGATAGGAGCGTCCCAAGGCGTGCCAGCCCGCGGGTGGTGCCACTGCTGCCGAGCACTGCAACGACACCGGCGGCTTGGGTGCCGGTGAGTGCGGCATCGATGATTTTGTCAGCCTCAGCGTCTTGATAGAGTAACTGGATGGCGTCGTTGGCGGCGGGGTCATTGGCGATGGCCACGGCGGTATCGAGCAGTGCGGCAGCTTGGCCGGCTGCGCCGAAATCCCGGGCGAGTTGGACAAACTGTGAGGTGCCGCGAGATTTTGTCAGGGCCGCTTGAATGACGCTGGCGAGTTCTGGGCCAGAGCTGCCTTTCAAGCGCAGCAGTGCCTCCCGGATCACCTCGGCACTGGGGCCGTTGCCTGCCAGTTCGATCAGTGCGGACAGTTTTTCCGGCGAGGTTGGTAGAAAGTCGAAGGCCCGCAGAAACCGCGCCTTCTCACTGCTGGCGACGGCCGGATCTTCGAGGATTTTCGCCAGATAGGCGGCGGTTTTGCCAGATCGGAGACGCCACAGAATGTCGCGTCCGGCGGGAGTGTTCCAGTGTTCGCCGACGGCGGCGAGCCAAGCCTCGAAACACGCGTCTTCATGGCCCATGGAGCCGATGCCGAGGGCCTCGAGATACCAGCGGTCCTTGCCATCGTGCTGCTGGGCGAGGATGCTCCAGAAATGCGCCACATCCTTTTGCCCGTGAAGAGAAATCGCAATCTGTCGGCGCACTGCCGGGCTCGGGTCGTGCAGCAATTTTTCGATCGGCTCTTTGAGGGCGGCAGCATCGATCAAACCGCTGCGGGCCAGCGTGGATGTTAGGCGAAGGGCCCAAGTGCGCACGTCGGCATCGGCGTCATGAAACCCGGCCGTGAGAGCGCTGATCTGATGGCCGGGAATTTGTGCCAGCACGCCCAGCGCACGAGCCCTCATCCGCGGCAGAGGGTTTTGCCAGAGTTTGCTGAGTTCACCGACGGCCACCTCGCCTTGGGCGTGGAGCGCCTGCCAAGCCATACCGCAAACCACCCGGTTAGGGGATTGGAGTGCGGCGACGGCACCAGCGGGGTTGCTCACATCCACCTTGGGTGCGCTGAGTTTTGCCCCCTGGCGGTGCCACCCGATAGATGCGGCCGCGGATGTGGCCTTTTACGTTGTCGCCCATGCCATGGCCGCCGACGCCCGGATCATACCAGTCTGCGACGAAAAGCGAACCATCGCAGCCGATGGCCGCGTCGCTGGCGCGGTACCAGGTGTCTGTCCCGGTTAGGATATCAACCATGGTGGCCTGGTACCCTGCACCATCTTTGGTCACCGGATAGGCGCGGACCGTGCGCGGACCGGCATCGCAGTGGATGATTTGGTTAGTGAAGGATTCGCCGAGCAGTGAGCCCTCATTGACGACGATGCCGGTGGGGGCTCCGGCACCGGTGTGGAGCAGATTGGGGACCACGCCAGGATCGTTCAAATGCCAGTGACGCCGCGGAATCTCCGCCTCAAGGTTGCTGCGCGCACTCTGCCAACCTGCCCCGGTCAACTCGTCGGTGTAACCAAAATTTCCGTATTCCATCACATAGTTGATGCGCACGGCCTGGTTGCCATCGTCGTCATTATCGCTCTGCCAGAGGGTGCCGAATGAGTCCACCGCCACTTTGTAGTTGTTGCGGAAGTTATGGCCTAGCACTTCGATGTGGCTGGCCTTGCCGGTGTTCAGGTCGATGTCGCAGCGAAACACCATGCCTTGCCGATAGGGTTTGCCCCGGTTGGTGACCTCATGACCATCCATGTCCTTGACGATCGAACCATCCGGCCACATCAGCTCGGTGATGGAATTGCCCGCGTTGAAATAAAATTTACCATCAGGCCCGAGCGTGAATGCATGGATTTGATGATCGTAATTCCACACCCCGCCGATTTTGAAAATGACCACGGCCTCGTCGGCCACATCGTCGCCATTTTTGTCGGTTAGCAGCCAGACGTTGGGGGCAGCGCTGACGATGACCTTGGTGCCTTTGGCTTGCGGAAGCACGCACAGGCCAAGCGGATTGGTTAGAACCTTGCTTTGAAAAAACGTTTTCTCACGGTCGGCGATGCCGTCGCCGCGAGTGGATTCGAGGATGACGACGCGATCGCCCTCATCGCGCAGGTTCATATAGCCGCGGTAGTTCACACATTCGGTGGCCCAGACCCGGCCGCGGTGGTCGATATCGATGTTAGTTGGGTTCTGGATCATCGGTTCCGCCGCAAACAGAGAGGCCTCGAGCCCTGGGGGAGTATGAAACGTGGCCATGTTCTTGATCGCGTCTTCCACACCATATCCGACGCCCGGTGGGGCTTGCGGTGGGGCTTGGGGCGGAGCTGGCTTTTTGGCCGAAGCCTGCCCTTTGTCATCGAGATTGGCCAAGAGATCCTCGGCGCTGATCTTGGAGTCGATGCCATTGGCCGGCACCGTCCCTTTGGCACTCCAGAGGATGGCATTGAGCACCAGTTTGCGTTGTTCGTCATTGGCCCATCCCTGATGGTAATGGCCGCCTGTGAAACCAAAGCCACGACCGCCGTCGGGGCGCTCGGTGGCCCAGGCGGTGGGCTGAGGAAGTTGGTTTTTGAGGGCGAGGCGCACAGCGGGATTGCCGCTGCGGTCGCTGTCTGAGTTGGCCACGGTTTGGGGCGGTGGCAAGGCACTGAGAATCGGGGTCACGCCTTGCATCCCATCTTGAAAGCGCATGTGAAAATACCATTCGTCGTGAGTGCCAAACGGTTTGACCCCTTGGCAAACCGGGTGTTTGGGGAGGTCTTTGAAGCTGGCATCCCACACGGGATTGACCGACCAGAACGTTTCGAAATATCCCCCGAGCCAGTTCTTGAACTCAGTGCCACCCGGTTTCACAGGCACTTCCACCGCAAAGTGCAGGCAGACGAAGCCGCAACCCCGGGCCATTTGCTTGGACAATTGTTGCAGATGATTGTCCTGCAAGGCCGGGTGCCCGCCCGCCCCGTCGGCATAGATCAATATCGTGTCGGCTTGTTGCAGTTCGGCTTCAGCTGGCCACTCAGCGTTCAAATGCACCTTCACCTCCGCCAACGGCCCTGCGTTCTCCCGCAAGCATTTCGCCAGCAGCAATACCCCGGCATTGTGCTCATGCTCGCCGGGCCCATGGCTCGGACGCCCGGCAATCAGCACAATATGTTTCTTCTCGTCGGCCGCCAGGCTGGCGACACAGGCGAGGAGCAGGGCGGCAATTCGTAGATAGATGGTTCTCATGACGATTGGGGAATGTGTGGCGTTTGTCCTGCCTGCACATATCTGGCAGTCTCGTTGCTGATATCGGAAATGACACAGGTACTCAGGCCACCCTCATATACATCAGGATTCCAACCATTTCTTCAAAAAAGCTAATTTTTTCTAAAATCGCCGCAGCCACATGCCTGTGGAGTGAAGCGGGCAATTCAGTTCAAATCCAGCGAGCTGCGCTTGAGGCTTGGTGGGTGAAAGGCGGCGAAAATGACCGCGCAAGGAGAGGCTTTCGAGGCGGTGTTAGTTAGCCTCCAGCCACTGGGAAACAAATGGGTTGAAACACTCGATGCGTTCCCAATGGAAAGCGTGGCCGGCACCTTCATAGAGGTGCAATTGTGCGTTCGGTATGGCATGGGCCACTTCTTCGGCCATCCAGCGCGGCGTGAAAATATCCGCTGTGCCGCCAATGACCAACGTCGGACACTGGATCTTGCCCAGATCGGCAAGGGTATCGTGGCTGATGCAGGCCGCCGCCTGTGCTTCGAGTGCATGGAGCGGTTGGGGCAGGGTGGCGCTTGCCGCCTGTCGCCGCCCGTCGAGCAAGCCGGCGAGGCTATTGGGGTCATCCCACGTTGGTTTGCTGAAGATCAACAATTGGATATAGGCCATGAACTCCTCGGGCCGGAGGCGGGCCTTGATGGCACACATGTGTTCGAAGATGCTGCGGGCATAAGCATCGCAGCGGGCCCACGGGCACATCAGGACGAGCGAACGAACCCGTTGGGGATGACGCAATGCGAGTTGCTGGGCGATGATGCTGCCCATTGAGCAACCGACGATCCGCACCTGTTGGAGGCCAAGCGCATCTAGCAAGCCGATGCAATCCTCGGCCATCATGGCGCTGGTATAAGGCCCGGCGGGTTGGTCACTGAGACCGACCCCCCGGTTATCGGGCAGGATGCAGCGGAATTTTTCAGACCAAGCCTCTGCGTGTTTTTCCCACACGCCACCGGGAGCGGTGATGCCCATGATGAGCAGGAGCGGTTCGCCGCTGCCGCATTCCTGATAGTGGAGGTTGATTCCGTTGGTGCTAATGACAGGCATGGGAGGCGGAGGCTTCAGCGTTTCAAGGCGGGGAGCAAGGTTTCCTTGATCCATTTGCCGTCGTGTAAGGTCACCCCATCCGGGTCCTCGATCGCTTGTTCGGCCTCGTCCTCGCAAACGATCCAGCCGTCATAGTTCCGGTCCAACAGCCACTGGGTAATACCTACCAAGTCCACCTTGCCCTCGCCCATCAGAGCAAACTCAGGCTGGCCATCCCAATCCTTGAAGTGCACCAAATTGATCATCTCGGCGTACTCACGCATCTTGGCCAGCGGGTCCATTCCGCCATTGGCCATGTGCCCGACGTCCGGCGTCCAACCTGTGACTGAGCGGTCGAGTTGCTCAAGAATTGTCCGGTAATCCGCCTCCGTGCGATTGGTGGAATGATGCGGGGAGTTCGGATGAAAGCTTGCCGGTACCCCGGCGTCCGCCGCTCGCCGAGACACGGTATTGAGGTTTGCCACGAGGTTTTTTTGGCGCTGTTCCAGATCATGACGGCCTTCTGGCATTTGCACGGTACACAGAATGGCACCAGGAAAACGCTTCAACAAGGCGATGGTGGCATCTGCTTCAGCCCGTTCCTGAGCGGTTTCCTCAGGGCTATTCCACGACAGCACCAGCGCGATGGCGGCCAGATCCAACCCCGCATCCTTGAGCCCACGCTCAAGACGATCCGCATCAAAAAAATCGCCCATCCAGCCGTGACTCGGCGAAAACCCGTCAAATCCGCCGCGTGCGGTGACCTCGATCATGTGGCCGATGCGCCCGGCATGGGCACGACCGGAGTCTTTCATAAACCAAGTATAAGTTTCAGCGGCAAAGCGAAAGGGTAGTGGATTCATAGGTTTGATTGCGGTGCGGAAAGTAGCTCAACTCCCCACCTTGCCAAGGGGTGTTTTGAAAAAAAACTCCCTGCGGCGGAATTATTTGTGAGATGAGGGTTTCACACCCTTGCGGAAACCATCGAAGCCATACATCAGCGGCTCATAGCTCCCAACAAGGCTCACGTCCGCCTTGGCCGGCACCGCCAGTCCCAAGCCCCAGTACACGCCGTTGACCACCAAACGCCGCAAACCTTCATTGGTCAGATCCGTAGCCGCACCCATTGTGGTGCAGAGGATTTTGTTGGTTTTGCCCGCCTCGCCCTTGACCTCGCGGCTCCACGCCACGGCCATCATCGGGCTATTGACGGGTTGCTCGACGCCATCGGCGCGTTTTTTGGAATAGCTGGCTGCCTCGTCGCCGGGGTTCATCCCCTTGAGAACCTGGCCGCGCAGCAGGATTTTAGCATCGGCAGGGGGGGCCGCCTCATAGACGTCGGAATTGGCGAACACGTCGGTGACGCCGTGCAGCAGGGCATCGCCGGAATTGGCGGCTTCAATGATGCCGCGGGTGGCCTCAGACTTGTGTCCGCCCCAGTGGTTCACCCATTGCTCGCCGAGCACACGCTTGCCAAAACTGTTATAACCCTTGAACTCGCTAGAGTCGGGCAGTTGGAAGGCGTGAGTGCTGGTGCGCAGACCAATCACTGGCACCCCGCGGCGTATCGCAGCGTCAAATCGCCGCATCGTCGCGTCAGGCCACTTGCGGAAGCGGATCAACATCACGATCGCATCGGCCGAATCCAAGGCTTCCGGGTGGCTGAGGCTGGCACCTGCATTCGGATCAATCAGGCCCTCGGGCGAAACCGAGAACAGCACCGTGCAATCAAAGCCATGGCGTTGGGACAGGATCTTGCCTAACATCGGAAGACCATCCTCGGAGCGGTACTCCTCATCACCGGCGATGAGCACAATATGCTTGCCCTTGCCGGGACCGCTAGCGCCTGGGTAGTCCACCCAATCCGCCTCAGCAGCGGGGGCGCTTGTTTGCAACATGGCCGCCAAAGCGGCTGAGGTGACGAGAGATTTCATCATAGGATTGGGTTTGGTGTGAGGCTTCGCCTGGGTCTTTGAAAAGCTAAAGTTGCTGACGTTAGGTCAAGCTCTTTGCTTGTGTCTTGTGTCTTGTGTCTTGGGTCTTGGGTCTTGGGTCTTGG
>CAIQXC010000266.1 GCA_903875675.1 Akkermansiaceae bacterium | reverse complement strand
GTCTTGGGTGGGGCGAATCCTTCATGACCATGATTAACGGCAGTTGGGCTTCGAAGTCGTCTTGCAGGCTTTTTCGGGCGGCGATGACGGCGGCGTCCGCCTTGGCCACCTCTGCGTCCACCCGGCTGAGGTAGTGGACCCGCAGGCTGGCGATCGCTGCGGCGTCACCGGCTTTGCCGGCTTGCAGGGCGGTCGCCATCAGCGGCGCGTGCAGGTCGGCCACTTCCAGCGGCGACAGGGCCGAGCGGAAAATTTTCAGGTCGCCGATGCGGCCCTCGGCGAAGCCGCGGTCATCGCGGGGTCTGGCCCCGATGCGCATGATCTCGGTGGTGATATTTTTGTCGAGGCTGTCATGAATCTCGGCTGTTGGGACGGGCTGGCCATCGCAGTAGATTTTGAGGCCCGCTGCGGAGGATGAGCCATCGTAGGTGACGGTTAGGTGGACCCAGGCAGCCACTGGGAAATCCGCGTTGGTTTCCACTGAGGCGGCGCAGCCGGGCCAGAGGTGGATGCAGCTCCAGCGCAGTTTGCCATTTTCCAGCAGCAGCTCGAAGCCCGCAGCGTCGGCCATCTGCGAGAATAGCCCCGGGCCACTGTGCAATATGACGGCTCGAGGTTTTTTTTCCGGCGAAAAGATCCAGGCCGAAATACTCAGGGGTTGATGCCGGGTGAGGTCTTTCACACCGTCGAGTTGCAGCAGCGTATCGCCATCAAACTGCATCGCTCCACCTGCCGCCCCCGCTACCGCCACCAGTTGACCGCCGGATACGCTGGCCGGCGCGGCATTCGGAACCATATTAGGAAATTTCCCGTCCACCAGGGCATCGAGGCTGAAGTGATCCGATGCAGCGGGCGGGGTGATCGCCGGGGTGGTGGCTAGCCATTGCGCAAACGCCTCGTCGCGGTCGGCCAGCACGGTTTTGCGGGCACCCAGCGCGGCGTCCAGCGCGGCACGGCGCTTCTCTAACTCAGTCTGCTGCGCCGCATTGAGCAGATGCATCGATGGCTCCGGGGCGCTCGTGCCGATCGAGTAAGGCGTTAGCCCGCATTCATCAATTTGCCCGAACATGGCGCACAGGCTGTAATAATCGCTTTGTGGCAGCGGGTCGTATTTGTGGTCGTGGCATTTGCAGCACTCCATGGTGAGTCCCAAAAAGGCGGTGCCGACGGTGTGGACGCGGTCTGAGATATATTCCTGGTGAAATTCCGGTTCGATGGAGCCGCCCTCTTCGGTCTGGCGGTGGAGACGGTTGAAGGTGGTGGCAAGCCGCTGATCCTGGGTGGCACCGGGCAGGAGGTCGCCGGCAATCTGCGAGGTGAGAAATTGGTCATAGGGCAGGTTGTTGTTGTAGGCGCCGATGACCCAGTCACGCCACGGCCAGACGAAACAGTCTTTGTCAGACTGATAGCCGAAGGTGTCCGCAAAGCGCGCCACATCCAGCCAATCCAGTGCCATCCGTTCGCCGAAACGGGGCGAGGCGAGTAGCGCATCGACCTGCTTTTCGTAGGCGTTGGGCGAGGCGTCATTGGCAAAGCTGGCGAGTTGTTCGGGGGTTGGCGGCAAGCCGTTGAGCGCGAAGGAAAGCCGCCGCAGCAGTGAGTTGCGTGGGGCTTCAGGATTGGGCGCGAGTTGGTGGTCTTCGAGTTTTTTGAGGACAAACCGATCCAGGTCATCTTTTGGCCACGCATTGTCTTTGACGGAGGGCACGGCATGCGCTTGAGGCGCGACAAACGCCCAGTGCTTGGCATAAACCGCCCCTTCCGCAACCCATTGCCTGAGCGTCTCACTTTCCGTGGCAGACAGCGGGCGGTTGAGCTTCGCCGGGGGCATCCGCTCGTGTGCGTCGGCCTCGTGGATCCGGGCGACCAGTTCGCTGTCCTGCGGCTTGCCAGCAACAATCGCGCGCTTGCCGCTCTTCAAAGTGGCTGTGGCCCCCTCCAACGTGTCGAGGCGCAGCCCTGCCTCGCGCTTCGCGCTATCCGGCCCGTGGCAGGCAAAACAGCGGTCCGAGAGTAAGGGCCGCACCTCACCGTTGAAGTCCACAGCTGCCTGCAACGCTGGCAGACTCAGCACCAGGCTCAGGCCGAGCCAGACCTTGCCAGCGCAGGATGCCAGAGGGCGTACGGATCTAACGAGTATGAAGAAGGTGTGGGCGCTGGTGTTTTTAGCCATGGATTTAATAAATAAGGAGCCTGAATTCTTAGGAATGTCTCTTTGTTACCTAATCTTTACTATTCAACTCGATAGGGTTTCTCAATTGGGATGGATGAACCGCAGATTGACGCAGAGGGAGAGAAGATGGGATCGTTGGCTTGTTTGCGGGCTTGTTGGCGGGGGGATCTGCCGCAACTTATCCAAGATGCCTTCCGCGTCAAGGTCGGAGTCAGGATGGAATGCTTGGAGCAGGGCGGATTTTTGCGCGGAGCCTGGATGATGGGACCGCCAAGTCCCAAAAGGATTGCGCCGTTTTACCGGCCGACGGGAAGAATTGTTGATTGTTGATTGTTGATTTGTGATTGGAAGAGGAAATCTTCGCCCTTC
>CAIQXC010000265.1 GCA_903875675.1 Akkermansiaceae bacterium | reverse complement strand
GGTGATGGGTGATTGGGGATGGGTGAGGGGTGATTGGTGATTGGTGATCTGCCGCTTATCGGTTACCCCATAAACGCCCGGATCCCCGAAATCTCCACAGGTGGCAGCCCGTCCCGGGTTGTCACCTGTTTGTCAGCGATTCCGAGGTTCAGAACTCAGGGTTCGACCTCAAAAGCGCCACAGGATCGAGCAAGATCAATTCCATTTGTCAGTGCGGAAACAAGGCGCGGGCAGGCCCTCCTTGTTCATCAGGTTAGGGTTTGCATCCTGCCGCCAACCAAATCTAACTGAGGAAGGCTTGGCCACCGAGTCGGCCCAAACCAGCACACTGTTGCCGTCGATCTCGGCCTTGGCCTCGACGAATTTCTGGTCTTCTCCTGCAATGGTGAAATGATCCAGTGGCTTGCCATCCCGGCTGGCCAGCCCGCTGCCGGTGTAATCGAATTGAATCCGCACCTTGGTTGGTCCCGAGCCAGCTGCGACGGCCATGGATTTGTAGATGGGCCCGGAATAGACAATGCTAGATTTGCCGTAGGTTTTGGCTAGTGCCCAGAGGGCGAGCCGATGGCCAAGCTCCTGCTTGTTAGTTGCGTGGCAGTCCGGATAGCTGCTGATATCATGGGTGACGGCCATGCCGGTATTGGGGACATCCAGTGTGGCCGTTTGAGCTTCCCACAGGCGCGGGGCCATTTCGACGTCGTCGGTGTATTTGCAAAGTGCGATCTGGACGAACAGGAATGGGAAATCTCCCTGTGCCCAAGTTTTTCGCCAGTCGGTGATGAGGGTTTTCATCTTATCGTGATACTTCATCCCGTCTGCTAGATTAGATTCTCCCTGATACCAGATCACCCCGCGGATGCCGAACGGTATGAGGGGGCGGATCATGCCAAGCCAGCGCTCACCGGAGGGCGGTGTGAACGGCTCACACGGGCAGCCGCTGACGCTCGCGGCGATCAGGCCGATGGGGACATTGAGTTCCTTGTGAAGCTCACGGCCGAAGAAATAGGCACAGGCAGAATACCCGTGCCCGCCGCCGCGTTTCACCACGATGTTCTGCGGTGTGCAAACCAGCCATTTGGCACCGGCGACGTCATCGCCGGGTGTCCGGGGGTTCTCCGGTGGAACTTCCATCAAGCGAATCTGTGGATAGTCGGCCGCAGCAATCTCCTTTTCATAATTGGGACAGGGTTGCTGGCCAGGATGAATGCCGATCGGCTTTTCCATGTTAGACTGGCCGGAGCACAGCCAGACCTCGCCAATCATCACGTTGCTGAGGGAGAGTGTGTTCACCCCAGTAACTGTTAGTTGATAGGGGCCGCCCGCCGGCAATTTGGGCAGCTTCACCAGCCATTGGCCATTGGCACCGGCGGCCGAGGAAGCCGACGAATTCCCAAGGCTGACGGTCACTTTTTCATTGGGATTGGCCCAACCCCAGATCGGGATAGGCATTTCGCGCTGGAGCACCATGTTGTCGCTGAGGAGGTGGGGCAGCCGGACATCTGCCGCCGCCGGTTGCAGCCACCCTAAAAAAATCCCGACTGGGATGGCGGCGCGGATGGACAATCTATATATACTGCTTACTATTTTCATTTTCGTTCTTGTTCATTCAGATTTCACTTTACCCGTTCTAGCACCAGCCCCCTTGAGGTTGTAATGCGCCACTTCCTGAACCGTGGAGGAGGCGGCAAACGCCACAGTGCCCGCCAGTAATGCTAAGATTGTTTTCATGGAATGAGTTCACAGCCATCCCACAGGATGGCATGACTAATGGCTAAAAAATGGACTGGTGTTAGATTGAAAATCCTGCCACTCGGTAGGACGTAATGAACAACAAAACACCAGCCCGCAGCAACGTAGTGGTTCTAAAGCAGATTCTCAACCTCATTCCGCGCGGAATGATCAACCGGCACGCCCGCGAGACAGGCGTGGAAGCCCAGGCACTCAGGGCAGAGCTGTCTCATGGTTTTCCACTGAGTCCGCAATATGCGCAGCTCCGGTCACGTAGCTACGACTCATGAAGCGG
>CAIQXC010000264.1 GCA_903875675.1 Akkermansiaceae bacterium | reverse complement strand
AGTCGCCGCGTCATCGCAACTTCAGGGATGCGTACTTCAGGGATGCGTACTTCAGGGATGCGTACTTCAGGGATTCATACTGGCTCGTTCTTTTGCTGAATTTAGGTCACACTGAGTCCTACTTGACAAGGGTTGCGATGGCGTCCACAATCTGCGGAAGATTCCTACTTAGGAGGATCTGCATCAAATTTCAGCGAGACCAATGACTATCACAACCACCGCCAGCCGCGCACAGCCACCTTTCAGCAATCCAAGGCTCACCCAATCCATTTGACTATTGATGAAGAAGGACGCCAACAGTTCAGCAACCGAGGACAAGGCCGGCAGCCATCACAGTCTGCCGGAAACCTACCAAACGGTGAGTGTGCCACATGCCAAGGCCGGCAGCCATCACAGTCTGCCGGAAACCTACCAAACGGTGAGTGTGCCACATGCCAAGGCGGGCAGCCACCACAGTCTGCCGGAAACCTATCAAACGGTGAGTGTGCCACATGCCAAGGCGGGATTCTGGCGGCAATGGCGGGCGTTTTCAGGGCCGGCGATTCTCATCAGCGTGGGCTACATGGATCCCGGCAATTGGGGCACGGATCTTGCAGGCGGGGCACAGTTCAAATACGGCCTGCTCTGGATCGTGGCACTGGCCAGCTTCATGGCAGTCATCCTCCAAATCCTTTCCGCCCGGCTAGGGGTGGTTACAGGCAAGGATCTGGCGCAGTGCAGCCGCGATTTCTATCCGCGCTGGCTTCGCTGGCCTAACTGGATCACCATGGAACTCGCGGTGGTCGCCACGGATCTGGCTGAGTCGCTTGGCAGTGCGGTTGCATTGAACCTGCTCTTCCACATTCCGATGTCATGGGCGATTGTCATCACGGCGTTTGACGTGCTATTGCTGTTATCGTTGCAGGGGATGGGCATGCGCATGATTGAAGCACTCATCAGTGTTTTTGTGCTGACCATAGGTGTGTGCTATGGCATCGAGATCTTTGTCTTGCCACAGACCCAGCCGGTCTTCGGGGAAATGGCAGCGGCCCTCGTCAGACCCGATCTGCGGCAGGCCGGAATGATGGTGGTGGCCATCGGCATGATCGGTGCAACCGTCATGCCGCATAACCTTTACCTCCATTCCGCTCTCGTCCAGTCGCGCAAATTCGGCCGCGATGACAATTCGATCCGCACCGCCATCAAGTTCAACACGGTTGACGCAATCGTCGCTCTGACGATTGCGTTTTTTGTCAACGCAGCCATTCTCGTGCTCGCTGCCATGGTCTTTTACGGCAAGGAAAGTGTGGTGGTTGCAGGCGGGCAGGTCATTGCTTTCGCAGCGCAGAGCGATTGGATTCGCATCGCTCACCTGACGCTGGCTCCACTGATAGGCACGGTGGCGGCGAGTACTTTGTTCGCGGTGGCCTTGTTAGCCAGTGGCCAGAGCAGCACCATCACTGGCACACTGGCGGGGCAGGTGGTCATGGAGGGGTTCATGAACTGGCGGATGCGGCCGTGGTTGCGGCGGATGCTTTCACGCATGTTAGCCGTGGTACCAGCCATCATCATCATCAGTTTCCGTGGCAGTGGCAGCATCACCGATCTGGTGAATTTGAGCCAAGTGATTCTGTGCCTCATCCTTCCATTTGCGATGTTTCCACTGCTGCACTTCACCTCCTCGCGCAAGATCATGGGCCAGTGGCGCAGCGGCTGGTTCCTGATGAGTCTTGGCTGGGCGAGTGCGATCATCATCACCGTGATGGATATATACAGTCTGCCTGAATCCCTCACTGAAGCTTGGCGCATCATCGTCGGCAAATGAAGCAAACCCATAAATCCAGAATAGATCCCATGTATCAGAAAATCCTTGTTGCCCTCGAAAACGGCCCGGCGGATGAGACCATCCTGCCGCACGTCGCGCAACTGGCTCAACACTTCGGCTCAACCCTCTTGCTCTTGCATGTTGCCGACGGCTGGGCGGCACGCAACTATAACAAATTTGAACTTGCAGAGTCCGAGGAGATGAGAGGAGACCGTGCCTATTTAGAAGAGACGGCTGCCGCCCTGCGGGCCAAGAACCTGATTGTCACCACCCAATTGGCACTCGGCAACCCACCGACCGAGATCTTGAGAACAGCTGCGGAGGAGAAGTGCGATTTAATTGCCGTGACCAGTCATGGCCACCGCTTGTTCGGCGACCTTTTTCACGGCAGCACCATCACCCAGGTGCGCCACCAAACGAATATCCCCCTGCTGGTTCTTCGTGCCAAAAAAATCTGATGGCACTAACGGGCTGTACATAGGATATCCATGGCATTCCTTCTGCCTTCTGCTTTTCTTCCCAGACTTTCTCCTTGTCAGCCCCTCTTCGGCGGTCCTAAATGAATCTCGATGAACGAGAAATCGCAGCAATGTAGCCATCCGGGTCGGATTTGCCCTCTGGTACACGACCGGTCGTGTACCAGGTAGCCCGATCGTCCGTTCAATAAACATGAAGCTGACCGGGAGGAGCCCAGAAGAAGTTTTTCCAACCCTACACAAGCTGCCCAATCGCTCGGCGACTGGGCTAGGCGTTAGCCAAAGAGAACGCGACTTTGCCAAGCCATAAAATCGTGGGCCGGAATGACATATATGCAGCACTTGGCCCGATAGATTACACTTCGGAAGACATGTGCATTTGTCGCTCGGTGGCTCCGATTGTGCTTCAGGACTGCCTCATGCCCAATCCTCTGTATTGTGGCACTTGCTCTGGGGAAGTTCCACCTGAGTCAATCCCATTGGCCGTGGGCTTGGTGAGACCGATTGCACAGTGGCGAGACATTTATCGAGCACTCTACGTCCTTTGGATTGACTCAGATGACTATGCTGAATGGGCATCTGATCGACTTACGGACGTCGCCGGGCATGTTCACGCATTGGGGCGAGGTATCGCTGAGCAGATCACGATGGGCGGTCATCCATGCTACTACCGTTGGTTTGTTCCCCACCCAAAGACCAGCCCGTTGGATTGCCCTATTTGCGGTCACTCTCTGGTGGCTTGGCCGGGCCGTTCCGACATGTGTTGTCACTTGTGCCGAATCGTGCTATGAGACATGCCCCCCTCCTTGCTGGACAGAGCCAACGCAAACCTAGGCGAGCCAAGCGTCGCTGAAGAACGACATGCACTCCACAACCTCAAACCCTTCTTCCCTGCGCTGACCCGACAGTAGGACATGAACAGAAAATATGAAGAAGCCCATCAGCGCCATCCTTGTGATTTCCAGCATTCTGCTTTTCCTCATGGTTGCCTCATGCAGGAGTAAGCGCGATGCCTTGCGGATTGATCACTCTGTGGCGAACCCGCAAGTTGTTACGCTTGCAGATGGAATAACCCTTGACGAAGCGGAAGCAATCTTGACTCAGGCAGGGGCAACTAATTTCTCAGATTGCATACAAACCACCCCAGGGACGCGTTTAGATATTACCGAGAAGAATGCCTATGAGATGGCCGACTCATTGCAAATGCCTCACGAGAAGAGCCGATCCGAAATGGCAGCCGTGCTGAATTCGCTTTTCGACCAGAGCCTGAAGCTGCCCCGGTTTGCGGAGCTCCGATATTGGCGATTCAAGAGCGGCCCGGAATTGGAGATCTACGCCACGAGCGAAGTCAGAGATTCTCTTCGGGTCACCGACCTAAGGATCTATCCCGACGGCTACCCTCTTGATAAGTTGAAACGGCATGATAGCGGATCTTCCATCAAAGAACTGAGAATTGCCGGAGGTGAGCCGCATTGGCACTAATTTCACCTCAGACCATGCGACATGGGTTCTGATCCCCTGAGTTCTGGAACCGGACGGCCTCAGGACATCGCGAACTCGCCGGAGGAATGCCTGCCCTTCACCGGCCCGCCCTAATTCAGACATGCACCGAATTTCCGCGCTTGCCCTGGGCCCTTCTTGCTGTCATTACCCGTGCCACACCCGCTAGTTTATCCTCAATCCCCCGATCCACCATGAACCAACCCAGCATGTTCACGACCGCCGATGGCAAGTCGTATGGTTTCACCTTCCTCCTCATTTCCTCACTGTTCTTCTTGTGGGCAGTCTGCAATGGCATGATCGATGTGATGGATAAGCACTTTCAGGACTTCCTTCATCTCTCCAAATCCCAGTCCGCCAATGTTCAGTTCGCCCACTACCTTGGCTACTTCCTGATGGCTCTCCCGGCCGGTTGGCTTGCCCGCCGTCTCGGCTATAAGACCGGCATCATCGTCGGCCTGTTCATGGTGGCCACCGGCTGCCTTTGGTTCATTCCTGCCACCCAAATCTCTGCTTTCTGGGCCTTTCTTCTTGGCGTTTGTGTGATTTCGATGGGGCTCACATTTCTCGAAACCATTGCCAACCCCTACACCACGGTGCTTGGTGCCCCGCAGTTCGCCGCAGTGCGCATCAACCTTGCTCAATCCGCTAACGGTGTGGGCTGGATCCTCGGTCCCATCATCGGCGGCCTGTTTTTCTACGCTGACCCCGGCATCCATCAGGCACATATCGACTCGGGTTCCCACAAGGCCTCCATTGACAATTGCCAGCCGTGCCAGCAAAAGAAAGCGGACCTTACCAGTGATCTTGCCAGCCAGAAGGCCAAGCTTCACCGCCACCACTTGTTGGCTGATCCGTCCGCCGGTGTATTGGAATCTTGCGCTGCTTGTTCCACCACCGCTGATTTGTGGTTGAAAAACGAACTCTCCAAGGTGGATGCCAAATGCCATGTTTGTATCACTTCAGCCCATCAAACCGTGTGGATTCCCTACGCGGTCATTGCCGCTATTGTGCTTGCGCTTTGCGTGGTTTTCTACCGATCCAACATCCCAGATATCGTCAACGAGGATGCCTATCATCTAGACCAATCCGCGTCCGTGCCTCATAAATCCATCTGGGCACACGGCCATTTCACCGGTGCCGTCATCGCCCAATTTGTATATGTCGCCGCCCAAGCCGGTATCTTCAGCTTCTTCATCAACTACATCGTGGAAGACATGCCTGCCTTGACTGCCACCATGAAAAGCTCCTGGTCATTCCTCGTCGGTGGGGCCAGTGGCTCGGAATTCCGCAACGGCTCGTGGTTCGCCACCGAACAAGGTGCCACCAAATTGCTATCCATTTTCGGGTTTTCGCTCTTCCTTCTCGGACGCTTCACGGGGGCCGGTCTGCTCAACAAGCTCGCCGCTCACAAAGCCCTTGGCATGTATGCCCTGGCCAATGTCGTGCTCATGGGCCTCATTGTGGCCAAGCTTGGCTGGATCTCGGTTATAGCCTTGTTCCTCAGCTTCTTCTTCATGTCTATCATGTTCCCCACCATCTTCGCGCTGGGCATCCATGGCCTCGGCCAAAAGTCCAAGGTGGCCTCTTCCTTTATCGTCATGGCCATCATGGGCGGGGCGCTCCTTCCCAAACTCATGGGTAAACTCGGCGACGACTACGGCATGTCCGCCGGTTTCGCCGTTCCCGCAGGCTGCTTTTTCATCATTGCCATCTACGGCTTCTCATGGTGCAAACTCAGCGGCTCGCAAGGTCTCCTCGGCCACAATCCCAGTGGCAGCCATTGAGCGCATCCTGCCCATGCCCTATCCACTCAACCCCGCACCTTTGCCACGCGATGCATCGGCTGACGACATCCTCAATGCCTTTCTAGAGTATCTGACAAATGCCGGCATCGAGCCGTATGGCCATCAGGAGGAGGCCATCCTCGAGATTTTCCAAAATAAGAACGTCATCCTCGACACCCCCACCGGCTCCGGCAAAACGCTGGTCGCCTTGGCCATGCAATTCAAGTCGCTCTGCCAGGGCCGTCGCTCGTTTTACACGGTACCTATCAAAGCCCTAGCTAACGAAAAATTCCTCTCGTTGTGCCGGCTTTTCGGGCCGCAGCACGTCGGCATGATCACCGGCGACGCCACCGTCAACCATGATGCTCCGGTCATCTGTTGCACCGCGGAGATCCTCGCTAACATGGCCCTCCGCGAGGGGGCCGCAGCGCAGGCCGATGACGTCATCATGGATGAGTTCCATTACTATGCGGACGCCTCGCGCGGTGGTGCCTGGCAAATCCCGCTGCTCACCCTGCCGCGCGCCCGCTTCCTTCTGATGTCTGCCACCCTCGGCGATTCATCGTTTTTTGCCAAGCAGCTCACAGCCCTAACAGGTGAATCGACCGCCCTCGTGCAATCCGACCAGCGCCCGGTGCCGTTGGAGTTTTCCTATTCAACGACCCTGCTGCAGGACAAGGTGGCCGAACTCGTCGAGGCCGATCAGGCCCCGATCTATCTCGTCCACTTCACCCAGAACTCTTGTGCCGACACCGCCCGCGACCTGCTCTCTACCAATTTTTGCAGCAAGGAGGAAAAGGCCGCCATCGCCCGCGCCCTTCACAATGCGGATTTCCGCAGCCCCTATGGCCGCGAACTGGCAAAAATCCTCCGCCACGGCGTCGGTATCCACCACGCCGGCTTGCTGCCGAAATACCGGCTTTTGATAGAGAAACTCACCGGAGCGGGCCTGCTCAAGGTGGTGTGCGGGACTGACACGTTAGGGGTGGGCGTCAACGTGCCGATTCGCACAGTGATGTTCACCGGGCTGTGCAAGTATGATGGGCGCGGCACCAAGATTCTCAATTCCCGGGACTTCCGCCAAATCTCCGGCCGCGCCGGACGCCGCGGTTTTGATAGCGTCGGCTACGTCGTCGCCCAGGCACCGGAACACGTCATCGAAAACCTCAAGCTTGAGGCCAAGGCCGCAGGGAATCCGAACAAGAAGCGCAGCCTTGTGAAGAGAAAGCCGCCGGAGCACAACTTCGTCCACTGGGATGAGGCCACCTTTGACAAGTTGCGCATTGCGCCACCCGAGCCGCTCACCTCCAGTTTCTCGATCGCCCATCACACGCTGCTCAACGTGTTGTCGCGCACCAGTGAGGATGGTTGCGCCGCGCTTAAAGATATCATCCGCCGCTGTCACGAGCCGCCTGCCAAACGCAAGGATCTATCGAAACGAGCCTACCAGCTTTTCCGCGGCTTGGTGCGTGCCAAGATTCTCCACATCCTTCCGGTGGCCAAACGTGTTGGTCCTAACAAGGTAGTCGTCGATGTGGCCCTGCCGGAGGATTTTTCGATCAACCACGCCTTGAGTCTTTGGCTGCTAGATGCAATTCCGCAACTCGATCCCGCCGCCGACGATTACGCGCTGAACCTCATCTCGCTGATCGAGGCAATTTTGGAAAATCCGGACATCGTGCTGCGAAAGCAGGTGGATCTGATCAAGAGCGAGTTGATGGCCCGGCTCAAGGACGAGGGCGTGGAGTATGACGCGCGGATTGCCCGGTTAGAGGAGGTCGAGTGGCCGATGCCCGGCAAGGAATTCATTTACACCTCCTTCAATGCGTTCAAGCTGCGCCATCCGTACCTGGGCAGTGAGAACGTGCGGCCCAAGTCGATAGCACGAGAAATGTTAGAGAACTATCAGTCGTTTGAGGACTACATCAAGACCTACAAGCTCGAACGTGCCGAGGCGGTCTTGCTGCGTCACCTCAACGAGGTGTACAAGGTCCTCGCCCAAACCGTCCCCGACGCCGCCAAAACCGAGGCCGTCCAAGAAGCCGCTTCGTTCCTCGAGGTGATCGTCCGCCACACCGATTCCAGCCTCCTGGACGAATGGCAGAGCATCGGCAATACCGCCAGCACCGATGCCTCGGCCGACACATCCGGCACCCCACAGCCAAAATCCAAGATCCAAAATCCCCCTCCTCCATTCACCCGCAATCCGGTCACCTTCTCCCGTCACCTGCGCAACCACCTCCTCACCCTCGTCACCGCGCTTTCCCGCTATCAGACGGAAACCGCGCTCGGCTTGGTGGAACCGGCCGATTCCGACGGCAAGCCGTGGACCCACGAGCGGCTGCTCAAGCTGCTGGATACCTATCATGACGCGCGGCACCAGATCCGGCTGGATCCCGAGGCACGCAATGGCCGCCACAGCCACCTGCCCAATCTTCCCAAGCCCGGTGAGTCTCGGCCATTCCTTCCCGTCGTCCAAACCCTCATCGACCCAGACGACCTTAACGATTGGGCAGTTTTCCTGACTATTGACATGGAAAAATCCAACCTAACCAGGACCCCGGTGCTGCTGCTGGAGACCCTTACGGTCAGCTAGAATTCTTGATGTGAGCTTCCGGGTCTGAGGCCAAGCCTAGCAATCCTGCCATGCTCAGACTTCCTGACCCCGGCTTTGAATTGCCGGGGAAGTGGCCCGCAATTCCGGAAAATAGTCTGGCACTCTTCAGGGCCAGCGGCCCGGCAATATGCCAGCCCTGAGGCATCGCCCTAGGTCGCGATTAACCGATGCTATCGAGGGCTGAAAGCCCGCCCCATGCGCGTTGGACACCGTCTCTAGCCATCAGAACTCAGCATTCGACCTCGCTTTCGACAACGGAGCGAGAAAGTCGAATTCCCTAAGTGACAGGCTGTGGGCGGCCCAGCAACATCTCAAACAAATGTTACCATGCGAGCAGCAACCGCCGGGTGGGCGGATAGAGTTGGAGAGTAAGTCGCCGCATGACTCATCTGAAAAATTGTGAAAAGCCTCAAATTTCAAGCATTGATAATCAACGGATTACAGCGACTT
>CAIQXC010000263.1 GCA_903875675.1 Akkermansiaceae bacterium | reverse complement strand
GTCCGTGGTGCCTAACCATTCTTCAGGCACGCGACGCGCCGGGTCCGCTGCGCATCCTCGCTGCGATTGCCAGCCGCAATTGTAGCAACGCGAAAATCATCGAGGTGCTCAAGCCGCATACCACCGCCAAGGACGCCAACCTGCGCCGGGCGGCCTGGCAGGCGCTGCTCACCGCCCGCCCCGCCGAGATCACGACCAGCGCCGAGGCGATCGCCAAGGATTCGGAAGCCTTCGTCCGCGCCGTGCTCCCGGACCGCGCCGCCAAAACCGAAAACTATTGGATCCACCACTTTTCCGACAGCCTGCTGACCCGCGATAATTACTCGAACTACAGCTACAACGAGAAAAAAGTCCGGCTAGCCGATCCTGTCCGTGCCGCCCTCAAACGCATGGCCGAACAGGACCCCTCGCCCCTGCTGCGCTTCGAGGCGTCCTTCGCCCTCATCGCCCAGGGCGTGCCCACCGATCTGGATGCCTTTGTGGCACTGCTGCCGCGCCTTTCCAAGGAAACCAACGCCGTCTATCGAATCGGCGAGTGGCTTGGCGAAAATGCCGCCCGCGCCACCCCCGCGCTGCGGCCACTGCTGGCCGTGGTCAACCCGTCAACCATCCAACCGGACAAGCTCAAACTGCTCAACGCCCGCATCAACCCGGTCCAAACCAAGGGATTCGCCACCTTTGCCTCACTGGCGGAAAGCGTCGCCAAGCCCGCCGCCAAGGACGCTCCGATCCTAACAGATGAGCCGACCGCCGTGCCACCGCCGGCCCGCAGTTCGCTGGATGTGGTGTTTTTCTACAAACCCGGCTGCCCGGAATGCATCAAAACCAAACAATACATCGCCTCCCTCAAGAAAGATTTTCCACTCGTCAACATTGCTGAAACCAACATCCTGGAACCCTCCGGCATCATCCTCAATCAGGCGCTCTGCGGCCGTTTCACCGTCCCCGCCATCAAGCACTCGCTCACCCCGGGCGTCTTCACCCAGGCCGGCTTCGTCATCGGCACCGATATCTCCCCCGCCACCCTCGGCAAACTCTTCGCCCAAACCATGGCCGAAGCCCAGGACGATACCTGGCGCCAACTCGACGAAACCGAACAAATCGCCGCCGCCAAGGAAGTGGACCGCCGGTATCAAGCCGTCACCCTGCCCATCGTGCTCGGCGGCGGACTGCTCGACGGCATCAACCCCTGCGCCTTCGCCACCATCATCTTCTTCCTGTCCTATCTGCAAATCGCCCGCCGCACCCCGCGCGAAATGCTCATGGTCGGTGCCGCCTTCATCAGCGCCGTGTTCATCGCCTACCTCGCCGCCGGTCTGGTGCTCTATGAAATGTTAGACCAACTCAACCACCGCTTCGCCGGCATCCAGTGGTGGCTCAACCTGTTCTTCGGCCTGCTCGCCCTGTTCGCCGCTTGGCTGTCGTTGCGCGACGCTCTGCACGCCCGCGCCGGGCGGCTCGACGCGATGAGCCTGCAACTGCCCGACTTTCTCAAGACCCGCATCCGCGGTGTCGTTCGCACCGGTGCCCGCGCCCGCAACTTCGTCATCGCCGCCTTCATCTCCGGGTTGGTCATCTCGATGCTCGAACTCGCCTGCACTGGCCAAGTGTATGCACCTATCATCTATCAAATCCAAAAGGGCAAGCTCGACGCCGTGATGTGGTTAGTCATCTACAACCTCGCCTTCATCGCCCCGCTTATCGCTATTTTCCTATTAGCCTATGGCGGTCTGCGCAGTGAAACGCTCATTGAATTTCAGAAAAACCACACGTTTGCGGTGAAGCTCGGTCTCGCCCTGTTATTTCTCTTTCTGGCGCTGTTCATTTTCCTTGGCTCCAACCTGATCCCGGAGTGAGGGCCGGGTTGGGCTGATTTTTTGCGCAAGCGGCTTGCGTTCGGGCACAAGTTGGATATCGTCCCGCCAGCCCAAATCACCCATGAGCATCAAACCAACCCTCCTCCTTGCTGCGGCATCGCTCGCGTTCCTGTCGTCCTGTAACCTGCAACCCGGCGGTGCCACTCTGGCCGCCTATCAAGCCTACGATCTGCCAACGAAGCTGCCCACCAACCCGAAAAACGTCCGGGTCAAGGTATCACTTAGCAAGCAGCGGGTCTATGTTATGGAAGGTAGTACCATGCTGCTGGCCATGCCAGTATCTGTCGGGATTCCAGGTGGTCCTGCGGCCACGCCCACCGGTCCGTTCACCATTTTCAACAAGGATGAAAAACATCGGGCAGCCACCCACGGATACGCCTACAGCGGCAATAGCATAACTCAAACCTATCTCGACAAGAAGCCCGCAGGATGGGCGTTCAAAGGCACTCCGATGCCATATTGGTGCGAATTCAAGCCCAACTATGGGTTTCATACCGGCTGGGTCAAGCACCAGCCCTGCACCCACGGCTGCATCCGCATGCATGAAAACCTGGCACCCAAGTTCTTCCGCCTGGTGATCAAGGGCACACCGGTCGTCATCGCCGAATCCCAACCGGAAGACGCCACCGTAACCATCAAGCTCCCCCCGGATGCCGACCCGTTCCATGATTACCCCGGCTCCATGTATGTGGGCGATGGCTATTTCTCCCAGCACAAAGCTCCAAACTACAATTGAGCCAATTTTTTGCGCAGCATTCCACAGGATATGCCAGCGCATGGCGGATTACCTGAATCGAGACAGGGGCGGCATTCTCGCCAACAAGCGACAAGCCTTTCTTCGTGTATCATCGAAGGGCTGCCACGGCGGCCCCTGATGGCCGGGCGAAAGGAATCCGCATGTCACTGGCGGACGCGCAGATTATGCTTCAGAACTCAGTGTTCTACCTCGATTTCGACAACGGATCGAGCAAGTCGAATTCACTAAGTGTCGGCTGTGGGCGCCCCAGCAACATCTCAAACAAATGTTACCATG
>CAIQXC010000262.1 GCA_903875675.1 Akkermansiaceae bacterium | reverse complement strand
GCATCGGCAGTGCGACGGCTGGATTTTCGGCTTTCCAGAGCGAGGGATGAGAGGTCGCCGAAGACGGTGGCGAGGTCGGGGTTTTCGTTGGGTTCGGGTGCTTCGCTGAGCTCGGCGGGAATTTCCTCGAGGGTGTCGAGCCAGGATTCGAAGTCCTCGCGGAGAGTGGCTTTCCAATCGCGGAGCGCGGAGGGGGAGTCGCCTTCGTCGCAATAGCCCTCGGTTTCCTCTTCGTCATCGTCGTCGTCATCGGGTAGCTCTGCACCTTTGTCTTGCGTGGCAGGCAGTGATGTTAGACGAGGGTGTGGGTGGCAAGAGTCCTGGCGGGAAACTGGCTCGCAGGGAAAGTAGGAGAAATCCTCGTAATGCGTGGGAGGGGCCATGCTTAGTGCAGGGTGGTGCAGTGGCGGAGGAAGGAGCGAAGTTCCGGCCATGGGCGGGCGGTGTGCGGGCGGGTTTGCTCGCGCTCGATGAGCAGAGCGATGGGGGATTCTGGAGATTCGGCGTGTTCGAAGAACCACCAGCGGCAGCGTGCCTCAATGTCCTTGATGTTTTGATAGGCGGTTTGGACCCGGCCGAAGCCTACGGGGTCGGTGTCCGGTGAGTGGCGGCGAAGCTGGGTGAGATAGGCGCTGCGGATGGCTTGGTCATCGGCAGAGTCCGGGACATCGAGAATCAGATAGGGGTTCATGATTGAGGCGGCTTGGATCGTGGCGGATGGCCGGGGAAGGGGTCGGCTAAATTTCCCAGGCCGGGGAGGCCGGCACCGCCAAAGATGTTTCCGAGGAGACCAAGGAGCTTGGCGGGACTCATTTTCCCCATGGCTTGATCGATTGCAGCGAAGCCATCCTGAAAGGAGTCGTCGTCATCGTCGTCATCGTAGTTATCGTCATCATTGGCGTGGGGGTCGTAATCCAGATCGAGTTTGGGGGTTCGTTCCCGGAGGTTCCTGCCATATCTACCGGCAGCGATGCGGTCCGAATGTTTCTGGAGGAGAACTAACAGGCGGTGCTTGTCGGGATCATGGGAATCGCGGAGATGGGTAGCAAGCTCTCTTGGATCGACGCGTGGAGGAGACGACACCCAGGGGAAGCGGTAAGTCGCGCAAAGGAAGCGCAGGAGAGGATCCTCCGGGTCGCGAGCAAACCACTTCTGGATGACGGGGGAGACAAGAGCGAGGTTCGGGCTGACGCTGTTGAAGGTCTTGATGAGAAGGGTGATGAGATCCTTGCGTTCGACGACGAAGCGGAAGAGCAACGCCTGATGAGCGGCGTAGATTCGGCTGGCAACACCGCCGGCATTGGCGTGGTGGGCGCTGTCCTCGAAAGCTTCCACTTCATCAATGACGGCGAGAAAATCCGCAAGGCATTCCGGGCCTTGGCGGGACGGGAACATTTTTTCAAGGGTTTCCTCCTTGAATCTCAACTCGAATTTCACGATGCCGAACCGGCATGCGGTTTCCAACAGAAACTCACTCGGTGCGAGCGGCAGTGTGGCCGCTGCGAACTCTACCAAGGTGCCTTCATTCGTGCCTTGGCGGGCTTCCAGGACGATGCGGCGGACGCGCAGGCGCCAGAGCGAATATTCGGCGCAGGACAGGTTCGCGGAGGCGAGGGCGTCGATGAGTTCCCAGTTGGCCTTTGAGGGCTTGCGTTTCGTGTAAGCTTCCTCTGCGATGCCAAGGCGGGCGCGCAAGATGCCGCAGGAGATGCGGGGATCGACCGAGTCGAGTTTTGCGGCGCTTTCGAAATTGCGGAGGGCCTTGGTGTAGGTCTTGCGGTTGACGCAGCAGTCGCCGTTGCGGATGAGTACTTCCTTTTGCGCGGGGAAACGTTTGGTTAGATCATCGAGGAAGCGGTGGTATGTGGAAGTGTCCTTGCCCATGGACAGCAAATCGCATTGCATGAGCCAGGCGCGGAGATTGTCAGGGTCATGTTTGATGGCGTGTTCGAGGGCATATTTTGCATTGGGGCCGCTGCATTCGGAGTTGGGATGCCTTTTGATGTCCGCGATATAGGTTTCGGCGAGATTGGTGAAAATCCTCGATTGCATCGCAGGGCTGAGCTGGGCGACGCGGGATATCCCATCGAGCTTGGTGAGTGCTTCAGTGAAATGGCGGTGGGCGCAGCCTGAATATTCGGCGAAGTTGATCGCGAAAAACGCCTGGTCCACGGCCGCCCGAGCGACGCCTCGTGAGCTGCCGGAGACGTAATCAAGCAGGGATTCGCCGTAGTCAGTGTCGTCCAAATGAGTAACCACGAACTCAGTGGTTAGAAATCGGGTGAGGTCCGCTTGAAAACTCCGGGCTCCCCAGCAGAACAATCCGGGGACTGTTTTGGTGAGAAGGGTTAAGGCTTTGGAGCGTTTTTTATTGCGCCAGAGTGGCTCGGCCTGGAGGAGTGGCTCGGCCAATGTCGGGTGGTCCGCCCAGGCGCAGAGGGCACGCACGGTGCGCGGGGTGGGCAGCGGGGTGGCCGGGGCACCGCAGAGGGTCAGCATCGCGGGTATGGACGCATGCAGCAGTGAATTTTCCGGTACCCGGCGGAAGCAATCGGCGGCGCGGGCAGGGTCTCCTGATTCGAGGGCCGTCATGCCCTTGAAGAAAAACACCCAGTGACTGAATGGCGATGCACGGGGCACGGAGCGCAGCAATGGTGTCGTCTGCTCGGTGGCGGCGGCACCGTAACCGATTTCCAAAGCGGTCAGAATCGCTTTGGCATCCGGATGGCCGGGATGATCCGGTGATGCAGCACCGAGAATCATTTCGTCGGCGGCGCGAATGCTGCCAGCGGGTTGGGTCGAGGCCCCCAGTCGCTGTGCGGCCAGCGGAACCAGGGCGGACCAAGCGTCGCCGGAAATTTTTCCGAGCGCAGGAGTGAGAGTGAGGTTGGTGGAGGCTGGAGCGATGTTTTTCAGATAGGCGAGGACTTGATTGGCCTCGCTGACTTGCCCCTTGGCAATCATTTCATTGGCAAGTCCGAGGTTTGCTTCGATAAGCAGCGGGAGGGCGCGGGACGGTTGCGTTTTGTTGAGAGATTTGAATGCGTCCCGTGCTTTGCGGAATTTTCCATTCCGTAGAAATTCGAGCCCTGATTTTTCGAGAGCGAGTTGAGCGGGGGTAAATGGTGCTTCGGGCATGAGCTGGGGAAAATCTATGCGCATGGCCTCAGGCAACAAGAGAAAATTGGGATTTGTTGTGGGTTTCCTGCCCGGTCATGGTCGAGGCATGAGTCAGCGAAAGGTGAGGCTCGGACCCCAGTGTTCGACCTCATTTTCGACAATGGTGCGAGCAAGTCCGATTCCCTAAGGGTCGGCTGTCGGCGGCGACGCTAACCTCGGAAAAATTTGGCGGGGCACAAGTTTCAGGCGAGGCATGCCTCAGACCATTCGAAATGCGAAGAGGACTTCGACTGAGCTCAAGCCGAAGTCAGCCTCAGGACTCCTTACCTCTGTGAAGCAAAAGTGGCACCGTTTTAGGGCAAGTTGGGGGTGGAATCGCCTAACAAAGAGTAGCGCAGCACCAGTTCGGTATCTGGAAAGGTGATTTCCATTTCGTTGAGTTGCTCGAAGAGCGCGGCCAGGGTGCGGTCCACCACTGGACGGGAGCCGCGGTGGACTTCGACGTGCAGCAGGTCTGCAGACAGATCGGGACGGATGTCCGCGTCCATGACGAACAAATCCTGCAACCAGCGCCGGGCGGCGGCGTTGTCGATGGTAGGGCTGCGTAGCAAGGAGCAGAGGGCTGTTTCGGCGCGGTAGGCGATCATGTGCACGGCATCCAGAAGCCGCTTGCCTCCGAGCACGGGTCTTTCGAACCGATCCGCCTCGTCGAGTTGCGCCCTGAGGGGTCAGGAGGATGGTCGTTTTTTTCTTCTCTTCGTTTCGGATTTCGTGTTTGGGATTTCGTGTTTGAAGTTACGGGACGACGACGTTGAGGCGGGCGAAGAGTTTGTTGCCCGTGGCAAGGGACCGGCTGATCTTCACCTCGACTTTGTCGATGCCGACGCCATTGACGGCCGGGTAGGCGTTGTTGGTCTCCGTGACGATGATGGTGGTGCCGTTGTTCGTGGCGGGATTCCAAGTGCTCAGGTCGCTGCCATATTCGACCTTGATCGCCGTGTTCGGGTCCGTGTTGGCCGCATCGCTGCGGCGGTAAGTGAAGATGAAGTAAGTCGAATCGCTGGTGTTGTCGAAGGTCGGCGCCTTGGCGGCGTCATCACTCGGATCAGTGGGATCACCGCCCACGACCCACTCGACGCCGGTGGTCAGTCCGCCGCCGTCGAAGTCATGCGAGGCGTTGGTGTCGGTGAGGGCTCCAAGGAACAGGTGGGTCGGGTCTGCCGCCCAGTTGGAGTATGGCGAACCGGCGGTATAGACCACCAACTCCAGCTGGTTGGCAATCGTCACCAGATGTCCGGTCATTCCAGTTGGCAGACTCAAGGTCAAACCGGTGTATGGGTCGGCTGCGGCCGGACCGGTTCCGGTGAAGTTGATCAAGGGATAAGTCTGACCCGCCGTGAAACTGGTTGAGGAGCCCAGGATCTTCAACGTGCCGCCGCTGTTGGCGGTCAAATTGACAACTTTCACGGGGGCTTGCGAAGTGCTGGTGCCGGGCGTGGTGCCGTTGTAATCTATATCCAACTCACTATTGGCACCGCTCACGGTCAAATCCTTGGTGCTCGTCCACTGGCCATCGGCCGCCGCCAATTTCACACCGAAGATGCATCCCGCCGTGTTGGCAATGGTGACCGCGCTGGTGCAGCGGGTGCCGCTGCCGGTCGCAACGACCAGCTTCCCGCCGCTGACGGCAGTTGCGCCACTGTAGGTATTGGCGCCGCTCAAAGTAAGCGTCCCAAAACCATCTTTGGTCAGACTC
>CAIQXC010000261.1 GCA_903875675.1 Akkermansiaceae bacterium | reverse complement strand
TTGCCAGCGACCGGCCTCGAGGTCGTTGCGTTGTAAGATCCAGATAGCCCGGGCTTGGCAGGGGTACTGGTGGAGCACATCGGCCATCAAATCGTTGAGGTCATGAAAGAGAAATGAGCGCTTGGCGGACATCACCGCAAACACCCCAATGAGCAAGGCCGCAGGGATGAGCGGCGGGCAGCGGAAGAAGGGCCGCCACTCGCCTTCCAGCAGCATCTCTCCAACGGCGTCGAGACGTGGGAGACGATGGAGGTGGGCACGCCAAGCCCTCGCCAGCAGCATCGAAGCGCCCAGACAAAACCACGGCAGCCCCGGATAGATGCGGTATTCAGGCATGAACTCGGGAATGAAATAGAGCAAACGCATCAGCATCGTGGCCACAAACAGGAAGAAGCACACGCCGATAAAGCGGGTGGACTGGCGCCAAGCCAGCGCCAGTGACGCGCCGGTGAACAAGAGCATGCCAAGCGCGGCCCACTGCGCGGTGGTATCGGCGATGCCAAAGAAAATGCCTGACTGCACCAGGGTTTCCTCAATGTGATGGTCGGCACTCAGATGGATCGGCAACACACTGCGCCAGGCAAATTCCCAGAATACCCGGCTGATCGTGTAGGCATGCCCAATCACCCGCGGCTCGGACCATCGGGCAGCTCGTCCAAGCATGCCGGTTTGCCACAGGGCCAGCAAGCCCACGAGCACTAACAATCCGCCCATCCAGACTCGTTTGCGAACCTCCTTCCAATGATCCGGCTTGAGGAATGCCAGGCCGATGACGGAGGTCATGAGGATGGCATGCATGAAGCCCGGACCCTTGGAAAAGCTCGCGCCGATCATGCACAGCAGACACCCTAACAGGCATCTCCAAGTGCCGCCATGCATCGCCCGGAACAAGGACCAGGCGGCAAGCAGCGAAAACAACGTCACCCAGGCGAGGTCCTGAGTGCGGGCATAGTTGGGAATCTCACTGGCCAGCGGATGCACCGCAAACAACATGGCGGCAAACCAGGCGATTTGTCCGGCGGCCTGTCCGGCGGCCTGTCCGGCGGCTTGTCCGGCGGCCTGTCCGGCGGCTTGTCCGGCGGCTTGTCCGGCGGCTTGTCCGGCGGCTTGTCCGGCGGCCTGTCCGGCGGCCTGTCCGGCGGCCTGTCCGGCGGCTTGTCCGGCGGCTTGTCCGCGCAGGTAATCCCGACCGGATAGAAACAGGACGCAGGCGATGGCGGTGTGCAACAGCCAGTTGAAGGCATGAAAGCCCACCGGTGAGAGGCCGAAGAGTTTTGCCTGAATCTCGTACCAGAGATAGGTCCAGGCATCGGCACCGGTTTCCCAAAACCGCAGGGTTTGCACCTTCTCGCTGTCGCGGATTTGGAGCATGTCATCCAGATAAAACTGCGATCCCAAGCACCAGATGTGGGCGATCAAGCAGGCACCGATGATCCAGAGCAAGGCCCGCCGGGTGGTTGCATCAAGAGAGTTCAGCATACTCATTTGTCGTTCAAGCTACCGTTCTGTCAGCAAGAGGCTCTCCCGCAATCGTTCGAGATCTTCCCAGCGAGTGTAGAGGCGAGCGACCTGTGCTTTGGCTACGTCGAGTTGCGCGATGACGGCCGGAATCTCGGCAAAGGATGCCGCTTGGAATGCCGGATCGTTCAAGCGGTTCTCGATGTCGCCGACGTGTTGCTCTGCGGCGAGGATCATCCCTTCGATGCCGTCGAGTTCTGTGCGTTCCTTGAGAGTGAGCTTGCGCGGTTTGGCGGCACTTGGCGTGGCGGCCTTGTGGCGGGCCGCGGCGTGCCTTGCGGCGGCCTGTGCCTGGATGCGTTGGGCGGCCTCGCGGGCTTGGCGTTTTTCGAGATAGTAAGAATAGTTGCCGGGTTGAACGATGACCCCGTTTTCCTCGAAGGCGATGATTTGATCGCAGATGCGGTCGAGAAAATACCTGTCATGTGATACGCAGATGACCGCGCCATCGAAGTCCGCCAAGGCTTCCTCCAGCATCCGCAGTGAGGGCAGGTCCAGATCATTGGTCGGCTCATCGAGCACGATTAGATTGCCGCCGTTTTTGAGCACCTTCGCCAACATCAGTCGCGCCCGCTCGCCACCGGAGAGGAGATCGACGCGGTCGTTGATCCGCTGGTCGTTGAAGAGAAAGCGCCGCAGGTAGGCGCGGGCCCCGAGCGACTCGTTGCCGAACATCAGTTTTTCATTGCCATCGGAGATCTCGTCTAACAGTGAGCCGGTGCCGTCGAGTTGCATGCGGGTCTGGTCGATGTAGTTCACCTTCACCCGTTTGCCGATGACGGCGGAGCCCTCGCTGGCGGGGATTTGGCCGAGGCAGAGTTTGAGC
>CAIQXC010000260.1 GCA_903875675.1 Akkermansiaceae bacterium | reverse complement strand
GCCGTGCTTGCCGGGCAGCACGTCCTTCTGCTGCTTGAGCCCGTCGGTGACGAGGTGATGCTCAAACTTGCGGGATAATTCCAGCCAGCGCGCGTCGCCGGTATCCACATAAAGGTCCACCATCACCTCGTTCATGCCGCCAAATTCGGTGTTGAGGATCGTCTGAATCTGCGCCGCATCCAACCTGGCAAAAATCCGCTCCGCCCAAGCCGCAAACTTCACCTCAAGCTCTAGCGCTGTCTTGCTGCCAGCAAAACGATACGCATCGCGCAACCCGGCATACGTCTTGTGGAGCACGTAATACGGCGACCACATGCCGTTGAGATCAAACCCACCCGAGTGGATCTTACCCGCCGCCACCTCCTGCTCGAAAATGGCCGCTGCATCCTGGCCTTTCGCGTCTGTTAGAGCTCCGAGATAGCCCGTGCCGCGCTTGTCCTGGACCTCCTTGAATTGAGCAACGAGTTGCTCGGCACGCTGTTGGAACCTGACGTCACCGGTGGCGGCAAACATCAGGCTAACTGCCGAAAGATAGTGCCCGGCGATGTGCCCGGTCAGCTGCTTGCCTTCCACCGAGTCCCAACCGCCGTAGCCCTTGGCTTTCGATTCGAGCCCGGCCCGCAGCCGGTAACCAGCGACCAAGCGCTCCACTTCCAGCGATAACAGGTACTTGGCATCCAGGTCCTGTGCCTGCTTGAGCGGCCCGCCGGTGAGCCGCACTGCCGTCATTGGCAGCGGCCTAGCCACCTCGGGTGGTGCGGAAGGATTGGCAGCGGCATGGGCCATGGCAAGGAGGGATATTTGGCAGGTGAGAAAGCGGATCACGCACATGAGGATAGGGGTGTTGAATTGACATTCCAATATGGATGAGTTGGGCATTTACGTCCGAGGTTCACGCCCAGCTCAAATCCACCGAAGCGTCGGCCCATGAGACAGCGAGTCGCTCCGCCGCACAATGGCTAATCCGCGAATTCACTGCCCGTTTTGCGAAATTTCTCGGCCCGCGCAGGCATGGACTGCGGTGGCACGCAAAGCGCGACACCGCTTTGGCTAGACACAGGGACCCGGTGAAGCATTTCACCGCTCCAATTGACCGTGGAAAATTTTCGAGAAATGACTTGGCACGGCGCATTGGATCGGCATCCTCTGCGGCGAGGACACTCTGCCATGCATCCCGCTCTTGGTGTCCGATCCCGGAGCGTGACCTTGGCCGAAGCGGGGTCGCCAACCGGGGAAGGTACAGTTAACAAAATTGGGGGAGCATGGACGATTTTAGAATGCGTTAGGACCACTCACACAACAACGATCAATATGCCAAAAGGAATTTACAAAGTGCCGGTTGCGGTGAATGAACCCGTAAAGAGTTATGCTCCAGGAAGCGCGGAGCGCAAGGAGTTGCAAGCCATGCTAAAGGAAATGCGTGGCAAGGAATTGGATATCCCCATGTACATCGGCGGCCAGCAGGTCCGCAGCGGCAACACCATTCGCTTGGCTCCCCCGCACGATCATCAGCACACCCTCGGGGTTTTCCACAAGAGCGATAAGTCCCACGTCGGCCTGGCCATCGACGCAGCTCTGGCAGCCAAAGCCCAGTGGGCCGCCTTGAGCTGGGAACACCGCGCCACGATCTTCCTCAAGGCCGCCGAATTGATCGCCGGCCCATATCGCGCCATGGTGAATGCCGCAACCATGTTAGGGCAAAGCAAAAATGCGTTCCAAGCGGAAATTGACAGTGCCTGCGAACTGGCGGATTTCCTCCGCTTCAACGTGCAGTATATGGCTGAGATCTACGCCGAGCAACCCATCTCCGGACCGGGTGTGTGGAACCGCTTGGAGTGGCGGCCGTTGGAGGGGTTTGTGTATGCTCTCACGCCGTTCAATTTCACAGCCATCGCCGGCAACCTGCCGAGCAGTTGCGCTTTGATGGGCAATGTGGTGGTGTGGAAGCCGAGCAATACCCAGGTGTATGCGGCGAATGTTCTGATGGAGGTATTCCAGCAGGCTGGGGTGCCGGATGGGGTGATCAATTTGATCTATCCGAGCGGGCCGGATGCCGCTGATGTGATCTTCAAGCACAAGGATTTTGCCGGAATTCACTTCACAGGCAGCACGGAGGTGTTTCAAAGCATCTGGCAGGCGATAGGCAACAATATTCACAACTACCGTTCCTATCCGCGGATTGTCGGGGAAACCGGTGGCAAGGATTTCATCATGGCGCATAAGTCCGCCGAACCGAAATCCCTGGCCGTCGCTCTTACCAGGGGGGCTTTCGAATACCAAGGCCAGAAATGCTCCGCAGCGTCCCGCGCTTATATCCCTAGCAACCTCTGGGATGAGGTGAAAAGTTATGTGTTAGCTGATTTGCAAGACATGAAGATGGGGCCCACGGAGGACTTCACTAACTTTGTGAATGCGGTCATCGACGAGAAGAGTTTCGACAAATTGGCAACCTATATTGAAGCGGCCCGCCAAAGCGACGAGGTTGAAATCATTGCCGGTGGCAACTATGACAAGAGCCGGGGCTACTTCATTGAGCCAACCATCTTGGTCACCACCAATCCCCGCTACGTGACCCTGTGCGACGAGTTGTTCGGTCCGGTGTTGACGGTGTTTGTCTATGATGAAAATGAGTTCGAGCAAACCCTCGAATTGATCGACACCACATCCATCTACGCTCTTACCGGTGCCATTCTCGCCCAAGACCGCTATGCCATCGAATTGGCCACTTCCAAACTCAGCAACTCCGCTGGCAATTTCTATATCAACGACAAATGCACCGGCGCTGTCGTCGGCCAGCAACCCTTTGGCGGTGCCCGCGGAAGTGGCACCAATGACAAGGCGGGTGCCAAAATCAATCTGCTGCGCTGGGTATCGCCCCGCACCATCAAGGAAACCTTCCTCTCACCCACAGACTACAAATACCCGTTCCTGCAAGCGGATTGATTTAGCGCTTGGCGCTGGGGCGGAGGTGTGGAAGGGTCACCGCATGAGCAAATGGATGGCATTTTGGATGGCACTCGGGATGGCGCTTGGTCTTTGCGGTGATGCTCCGGGCAAAGAGGCACCGCCAGTTGAAGACGCCATTCCGGCGTCAGTCAAGGCCTTGGCAGCGCCGACACCCAGAGAGTTTCCCGGCGGCATCACCCTGGCCGTTACTGCCGCCTCTGACGAGGCTCAGGCCGCTGTCATTCAGGGACTCAATCACCTCCACGGCGGTTGGGAATTTGAGGCCAGCCGCCATTTTGCTCTCGCCATGCGTGCCGATCCGAATTGCCTGCTCGCCCATTGGGGCATGACCATGTCGCTGCTGGTGCCCACCCCCCCCACCAGCAAGGCGCGCAAAGCCGCAGTGGAACGCATGCTTGATTTGCTCGACCAAGGACAGGGCAGCGAACTCGAACGCGGCTACGTATATGGCTTGGCCACCTATTTGAAAGACGGGCCGGTGGCCGCAGCGGCAGCCTTTCACAAGGTCGCCAAAAAGTTTCCCAATGACATGCAGGCCGCTGTGTTTGGCGCGTTGTTCGCTCGCGGCGGATACGATGAAACGGGTTCGGTCACCCCCCTTCAGCAGCAATCCGAGGATGAACTCATCGCCTTGATCAAAGGCCATCCCAAGAGCCCGCTGCCACTCAACGCCTTGTTGCTCATCCGCGCCGAGGCTTTGGATCTAACAACTTCTCTGGACTTTGCCCGCAAACTCTGCGCCATGGATCCAGACTACCCACCCTATTGCCATTTGTTAGGTCACTACGAGTGGCGCTGTGGCAGACACGCGGCGGCTGTCACTGCCTTCAGTCGGGCCTCGGCCGGGTTCGCACAGTGGATGAAGACTAGCAAAACCACCTTGGCCGATTGCCCTGATTGGGTCAAGGCGGAGTGCTACCGATGCGTGGCGCTGGCCTCCAGCGGGCAGTTCGATGCCGCCCTAGCTGCTGCGAAGCATTTGGCCGGCGAACCGCTGCCGGTGGCCCGCGCCTCGTCCGCAGGTGTGCGGATGATGCTGTGGGAAGCCACAACGCTGCCGGCGCGCTTGCTCATGCGGCGCGGCAAACCCGGCGATAGCGCGCTGGCCCTTGCGGAACTGCCCAAACCAGCCGCGATCCGGCCCTATCATGACGCATGTCTGGCCTACTGGGGGATCGACGGCATGCGCATCGCGCTGGAGATCCGCCGTCTGGTGGAGGAAGGCAACCTCGATGAGGCGAGAACCACCGCCGCTGCACTGGCGTTTCACGGCGAGCAAATGGCCAAGGCCCAAAACGAGGCCGCTGAGGGCGGTGAGCGCTCGGCATGGACTCGCTCGTTTCGTGCGATCGAATTGCTGGCCAGTGAAGACCACGCTCGTCTCGCCCTGGCCAGCCCCGCCAACCTGCGCGGCACGGCGTACAACTGGTTCCGTGCGGCAGCGGACCGCCAGCGGCCACCGGTGTTGCTCTATCCGCCAGTGGTGCTCACTCCAATGCTTGCTTGCCTCGGTGAGTATTATCTAACGGAAAATCAGTTACCCGAAGCCATTGAAGCATTTAGCGATGCGCTGGTGGTATTTCCTAACGATCGTGAGACCCTGCAGGGATTGCAACGGGCATACGAAGGTGCCAAGCAGGCGGACAAGGCGGCAGCGATCGCCCGAAAAATAAAACTCCTTCAACAGCCCTGATTTGCAGGGTTAGAGATCCGTCATGGATTGCCGCCAGCTATCGAGAGCGGCGAGGCTTTGTTCCCAAATGACTTGGAGTTCGGCATGGATGGCACTGGCCTGAGCCGGAGCGATGCCCTCCTGGTTCTCTAGCTGGGCGAGCCTCGCAGCCATGGCGGCACAACCAAAATAGGCGACGAGTCCGCGCAAGCCGTGGGCGCGGGCTTTGACTAGCGGGGCATTCCCCTGCTCGACGGAGTCGCGGATTTCAGCCATCTGATTGGGAATATCCTCAATGACTTCACCCAGCAGCCTGAGGTAGTCTTCGACGCCAATCACGGCGTAACTCTCAAGTTGGTGATAATTCAACAACTGGACTTGTGGAGACGAACCTGGATTGCTGGATCCCATGTCAAACGTTTGTTAGTGGAGAGGATGCCTGTGATTGTAAACCGTGGCTCAGTGCGGGTGCCGCTGAGGACTACGCGCGGTGATGGGTGCCAGCAAGCTAAAAATTGCTAGCCAGCATCAATAGCCGCCCTCAGTCCCTGCGTGGCAACCATTTGTCGAGCGCAGTGGCAAACATTCGGGGGGATACCGGCTTACTGAGGTAGTCGTCCATGCCCGCCTCCAGGCACTTACTGCGGTCGCCGAGCATGGCGTTGGCGGTCATGGCGATGACTGGCAAACGGGGCTTACCCGCCGCTGATTCGGCACTGCGGATGTTCCGGGTGGCCTCAATGCCGTCCATCACTGGCATCTGCACATCCATGAGAACGAGGTCGTAGGAGTGTGTGGCCAGTGCCTCAAGAGCATCGGCGCCATTGGCCACCGCGTCGGCGCGCAGGCCCAGATGTTTGAGAATGCTCAGGGCCACCTGCTGATTGGTGGGGTTATCCTCGGCCACGAGAATGCAGGCATGGCGTCCGGCCAAAACATTGAGCAACTCGTGGGCGGCGGAGCGCAGCGACTTGGAACGGGGCAGGGCCAGTGGTGGCTGTTTGGCCAAGAGCACGGTGAACCAAAATTCCGAGCCCTTGCCCACCTCGCTAGTCACACCGATTTCCCCGCCCATCAAGACGGCGAGTTGCTTGGCAATGGCCAGCCCGAGACCGGTGCCACCGTAGCGACCGGTGGTGGAGGCCTCCGCCTGGCTGAATTTGTCAAACAAGGTGGCGAGTTTATCGGCCGGGATACCGATGCCGGAATCGCGCACGCTGAATCGCAGCCACACCCCATGAGGAGTCGTTCCCCCCAGGGAGGCACGGACGGACACCTCGCCGACATCGGTGAACTTGAAGGCGTTATCGACCAGATTGACGAGGATTTGGCGCAAGCGACCCGGGTCGCCCCGCAGGGCCGTGGGCACGGCATCTTCGACGCAGCAATTCAGTGCCACTCCCTTGTCGCTGGCCTGCTCGGTGAAGGCACGGGCGATTTCATCCAACATGCCAGTCAGATCGAAGTTCTGGTTTTCGAGTTCCAGTTTCCCGGCCTCGATTTTCGAGATATCTAGCAAGTCGTTGATCAAGCCGAGCAAGGCTTCGCCGCTGCTGCGCACCGTCTGGGCGTAGCGCAATTGATCGGAGTCGAGTTCGGTATCCAGCAGCAGGCCGGTGAGACCGATGACGCCGTTGAGGGGGGTGCGGATCTGATGGCTCATGTTCGCCAAATATTCGCTCTTGGCGGCGCTAGCCAGAGCTGCCTCGGTGGCGAACGCTTTGGCGTTGGCAATAGCCTCGGCCAAGCTGTGGTTGGTTTGTGCGAGGCTGAGGTTAGCAGCGGAGAGTTGATCTTCGGCGCGTTTGCGCTTGGCGAGGACATTTGCCAAAATGACAGAGCAAGCGATGGTCACCCCCAGATAGGCATGGAGCAGCAACTGGGATTCCCGATCGGCAGCCCGGACCATGGGACTGGCACCCATTCGAGTGCCGATGGTGGCGATCAAGATGATTGCACCGGCAGCACCGAAGACGCCGCGCATGCCAAAGCGCAAGGCCGCCCATAACAACAAGGGCATGAACCCGCATTCAAGAGGGATTTTTCGCAAAAACACCAGCCAACAGAGCCACATCATCAAGCCACCCAGCACTGCGGCTTCGAGATGACGCCATGGGTAGTTAGAAGACGCCGCCGACTCTGAGTCGTGCGAATGACCGGGCTGTGAGGAAATTTTCATGGATGATGACGTCGAGGCGCTGGCTTATGCCACAGGCAACCATTTGCCCAGCACCTCGGCCAGGCCTTGGGGTGAGACGGGTTTGCTCACGTAGTCGTCCATCCCCGCCTCAAGGCACTTGCTTCGATCCCCCTGGATGGCATTGGCGGTCATTGCAATGATTGGCAGTGAGGAATGGCTGACGGTGGAAGGCAGTCGGCGGATTCGGCGGGTGGCTTCCAGCCCGTCCATCACCGGCATCTGCACGTCCATGATCACCAAGTCGTAGGGTCGGGAGGCTACGGCTTGGACAGCTTCCTCGCCATTGGCCACGGCGTCGGCGCGCAGGCCGAGGTGCCTGAGGATGCTCAAGGCGACCTGTTGATTGGTGGTATTGTCTTCGGCGAGGAGGATGTATGCGTTGCGATCTGCGAGGGCATTGCGCAGTTGGTTAGCGGCGGCGCGCGAGGCGGCGAGTCGGGGCGTGCATGCCGAAGTCTGCCTAGCCATGGATGCGGTGAACCAGAACTCCGAGCCTTGGCCCACTTCGCTGCTCACGCCGATCTGCCCGCCCATCAACTCTGCCAGTTGTTTGGAGATGGCCAGGCCCAGACCCGTGCCACCGTAGTAGCGAGTGGTGGACACATGCACTTGGCTGAACTTGTCAAACAGGATGCTGAGTTTGTCAGCCGGGATGCCAATGCCCGTGTCCCGCACGCCGAAGCGCAGCAGGACTTGTTCGCTGCTCATGGTTAGCAGGGAAACGTCAATGAGCACCTCCCCGGAATGGGTGAACTTGATGGCATTGTCGGCCAAATTTGTCAGGACCTGGCGCAGCCTGCCGGCATCCCCAAGCAGCAGCAAGGGCACGGCCGGATCGGTGGCACAGCGCAGCCGGATGCCCTTGGCAGCAGCCCGCACGGCCAGAGACCCGGTGAATTCCTCGAGCAAATCCGCCAAATCGAATTCGCAGGCTTCGAGTTCGAGTTTGCCGGACTCGATTTTGGTGATGTCGAGAAAATCATTGATCAAGCTGAGCAATATTTCGCCGCTGCTGCGCATCGTTTGGGCATAGCGGCGTTGTTCGACGCTAAGTTCGGTATCCAACAACAGGCCAGTGAGAGCAATGACCCCGTTGAGCGGTGTACGGATCTCGTGGCTCATGTTGGCCAAAAATGCGCTCTTGGCCGCACTGGCCGTCTCAGCTTGGGCGGCAAAATCCGTGGCCCGGGCAGTGGCGGCTTCAAGGTGATGGTTGATTTCAAGGAGACGGCTGCCGCTCTCGCGCAACGCCTCCTCGCTGGCTTTGCGGGCCTCATTCTCAGCTTGCAAGTCCTCCAGCAGGTTGAGCGTGGCAAGGTAGCTCTCGCGCTGGGTCGTGCTCGGCTGCTCGCTGCCCCCATTGGCCATGCCCACATTTTCGACAACCGTGTATTTGGCCACTTGTCCGGCGGCTTCAAGCAGGGCATTGACCTCTCGCTTCAGCTCAAGCATGCGCCATTCACGGCCCATCGTCACCTTGTTAAATCGTTCCAATTCCTCGCACTTTTCCCTCAGCTCGTCCACCCGCTCTTTGAGTTGGGCATTGGCATGCTTGATGGTCAAGTCCACCTGACTTTTGTAAAGGGCCATTTCGATGACAATCTCCAACTCGCGATCACCGACCGGTTTGAGGATATAGCCGTAAGGTTCAACGAGTTTCGCCCGTTGCAGCGTGGTTCCAACGGCGTATGCGGTTAAAAAAACCACTGGCAAAAGCAACCGTGTCTGCATTTCGCGTGCCGCCTCCACCCCATCCATCACCCCCTGCAGGTGGATATCCATGAGGACGAGATCCGGCCGAAGCTCTTCGGCCAGAACCAATGCCTCCTCGCCGCTGGCAACGCTGGCGAGCACTTCATAGCCCTGCCGCGTCAAACGCTCCACGAGATCCGCCGCCACGATGGCCTCGTCTTCCACAATCAATAGCTTGGGTTTGCTTGTCGTCATCTCTAAAGCTGGTTAGCAAACGGATGATGGCACAGCTTCCGGCGTGCCGCATATCCTTATTTGCGGGAGCTTGGAAAATCCGCAGGGGCGGGAGGCACGCAGAGCACCTCCAGCACGGCCCCCGGACCGCTGCCAAGGGTGACCTTCGCACTGAGTTGGCGGCTGAGGTCACTGACGAGCTTGAGCCCAAGGGAGGAAAGTTGGCCAAGGTCGAGGTCTGGCGGCAGTCCCACGCCGTCGTCGGCCACTCGCAGGAGCCACCCCTGACCGTCAGCGAGGGACTTGAGGCACACCCACAATTGGCCGGCGCGTCCACCCGGGAACGCGTGTTTGAAGGCATTGGAGACGAGTTCGTTGACGAGCAGGCCGCAGGGGATGGCTTGATCGATGGGGAGGACGACGTGGGAGATATCGAGATGGAGTTGGACGGTGCCTGGAATAAGGATCAGGGAGTGGTACAAGTGGTTACAGAGTTGGCGGAGGTAGGTGGCAAGGTCCACTGCGGCGAGGTTCTCGGAGAGGTAGAGGTGTTCGTGAACCAGGGCCATCGAGTGAATCCGGCCCTCCATATCCATCAGCACCGACTGGGTGTCCGGGCTGGCAACACGGCTGGCTTGCAAGCGGAGCAGACTGCTGACGATTTGCAAATTATTCTTCACCCGGTGATGGATCTCCTTGAGCAGCGAATCCTTCTCATCCAAGGATTTGCGCAGGTCGTCCAGCGCGTTCTCGTAGTCGGTCACATCACTGGCCACGCCGCCGAGGCCGGTGATCTCGCCACGGGCATTGCGCAAGGCAAATTTCGTGGTGATCAGGGTGCGCGGGTCATTCCTGGCCCGGCTTCTGATGACCTCTTCGATCCGCTGTGGTTCACCGCTGGCCATGATCCCGCTATTGGTGACCATCAGCGCGGCTGCCAATTCACCTGGCAAAATATCAGTGATGAACTTGCCCATGGCTTGTTCCTTGGGCAAGCCGAGGAAGCGCCCCATCGCGTCGTTGAGAAGAATGATGCGGTGTTGCAGATCGAAGGCAAAAATACTGGAGGGCGAGTTGTCAACGATGCCGCTGAGAAGATGATGGTACTCCTGCAATTTATCCGCCTGGCGCTTGTTCTCGACAATGTCCCAGGCAAAATCGGCGAGCACCTCCACCGATTGGCTATCAGCGACGGTGTAGTCGCTCGCTTTGTTACCCACTCCAAGAATGGCCACGATGAGGCCCCCGCGCAGCACCGGCACCACCAGTTCACGCTGGACCGCCAGATGGCCCTCCGGCAGTCCCTTGCGGTTGGGCAGCGCCGCGTAATCATTGTGGATCACCGCGCGACGCTGGCGGATACAATCCACCCAGACACCAGCCTCAGTGATCGGGTAATGCTGCTTCACACCCACCTTCCGGCACAGGTTGCGCTCTGTGTTAGTGCTCCATGCCTGCAGCGAAAGGGCCGTCTGATCGGCTTCCACAAAATGATAGAAACCGGCCATACTCCCGGTCAGTACCTCCGCCTCATCGAGGGTGGCCCGCAGCAGGTCTGCCAACGAGTGGGTCTGGGCCAGGGCTAACAGCCGCTCTCGGGCCTTGAGGGCCAATTCCTGGCGCTTGATCGCGGTGATGTCGCTGAGGGTCACCCGGAAGGCAGGCACGTCATTCATCTGGCGGATGACGTTGGACGTCATTTGGGCCCAGAAGAACGAGCCGTCAGGCTTGCCGATGCGCAGCTCACAAGTTGCTGCGGCGGCGGTGCCGAGGAGTTCATTGCGGTGCCTGACATAGACCGGCCAGTCCTTCTCGACGATAAACTTGGTGATCCGCCGGTTGATCAACCTCGAACGCAATACCCCTAACAGCCCGGCTGCGGTGAGGTTGGCCTGCAGGATCCCCCCTTCATCACTGAGCGTCAGATAGCCCACGGGTGCCAGGTCATAGAGCTCAAAATAGCGTGTCTGAGACTCTTCCAGTGCGAACTGCGCCCGCCTCAGTTCCTCATTCTGCATCTCTAACTCAATCTGATGCCCTCGCAATTCGTGCACCTGTAACTCAGCGGCCTGCGACGTCCCCTCCGACCTAGGTTGCGGCATTTTGTCCAAGGCGGCTTCGGCCACCTTGCGCAATTGATTTTTCTCAGCCATTTAAATACTTGCCTGAGGTTGCTTCCCGCGGAAAAATCAGCAGCATTGCCGACGACTCGCCCCGGGGATTCTAGGCAAAACCAGGGTATAGCCACCGCCGTGGAAACGCAATCTGAAATTCTCCTTGCACGGGTTGGCCTAGTTCGCTAGGCGTTGACCGTTGCTCTCATGCCTCCCCCGGCTGAATGTTCACCCGGGCGGCGGGATTTTCGGATCGGCGTATCTCGCATGAACACAGGACTGCTACTGATGGTCGCCAACGCGGCGATGCTCACCGGCATCATCGCCGGGTGGACCATGGCGCGGCTGTGGCTGGCCGCCATCCTGATCGGGTTGGCGGCAGCTTTGGTGCCAGCACTCGCGGTGCTGTGCGGCGGTGCGGAATGGCTGTGGCGAAGTGACTTTGCAGTGGGCGGTGAGCGCCTGTTGCTGCGACTCGACGCGATAAGCGCGTTGTTTTTGGCGCTGCTATGCGTGGTGGGTGCGGCAGCCAGTGTCTATATGCATGAGTCATGGGCCGCAGAGCGCCACCCGTGTTCGGCCTGCCGGGGGCGGATGTGGTGGGGGGTGATGTTGCTGTGCCTCGGTTGGGTGTTGTTAGCATCCAACGGGTTGCATTTTCTCATAGGCTGGGAGGGGTTCACGGTGGCTGCCTATTTTCTCATCACGCTCAAGCGGCAAGGCCGGACGATCCGCGAAGCGGGTTGGTTGTACCTGGCGGCCTCACACGCGGCGGTGCTGGCCCTATTTGCATTTTTCACATTGCTGGCGCTGCGCAGTGGCAGCTGGGACCTCGGGCCGATGCCCGGGCACCGGGATCTCGCGCCGCTGTTTTGGTTGGCACTTTTTGGCTTTGGCCTCAAGGCTGGCATGTTTCCACTCCACATCTGGTTGCCCTCGGCCCACGCCAACGCTCCCAGCCATGTCTCGGCGATGCTCTCCGGGGTGACCCTCAAAATCGGCATCTATGGATTGCTGCGCTTCAGCGGATGGCTGGCGGTGCCCACTGGGGCCGGCTTGGTGGTTGTCACGCTGGGTGGGCTCAGCGCGGTCCTGGGCGTGGCCTTTGCTCTGGGGCAACACGATCTCAAGCGCCTATTGGCATACCACAGCGTCGAGAACATCGGCATCATTTTGATCGGTCTGGGGTTCGCGTTGATGGCGGCTGGGCAGGGAGATCCGGCGTGGGGGCGGTTGGCGCTGGCAGGTGGCTTGCTGCACGTGTGGAACCACGGATTGTTCAAGGCTCTGTTATTTTGCGGGGCCGGTTCTGTGGTGCAAGCCACCGGCACCGGTAAGATGAGCCGCCTCGGCGGCCTTTGGCGAAGCATGCCGTGGACAGCGGCCGGCTTCGCACTGGGATCGGTGGCCATCTGCGGGTTGCCGCCGCTCAACGGGTTTGTGAGCGAATGGCTGGTGTACCTCGGCCTCTTCGACGCCACACTGGCGCACGGGCCGACGGCATGGGCAGCGATGGTCTCAGCGATTTTATTAGGGGTCACTGGAGCGCTGGCGTTGGCGTGCTTTGTGAAAGTGTGCGGGGTCGTACTGCTGGGCGCGCCGCGTTCCAGTGAGGCGGCCGAGGCCCGTGAATGCGGCCCGGCGATGCGCGGAGCGATGGCGGGGCTCGCCGGCCTGTGTGTGACCATCGGCCTGTTGCCCCTGGTGTTTTGGCCGGCAATTGCCCGGGCAGTGGGCGTGTGGAATCCCGCTTGGGCCGGCAGCGACTCCCCTGCCCCGCTGCTGGAATTAGGCCGGGTTCAAGTGGCCATCTCGCTGGTGGCCGCACTCGCCGGTGGCTGGCTGTGGCGAAAAGTCCGCCAGCGCCGATGGGTCCGCATGCCCACTTGGGATTGCGGCTACGCGGCCACCACGCCACGCATGCAGTACACGGCGGGCTCCTTTGCTGGAGTCATCACCGAGTGGTTTGGGTTCATTCTGCGGCCCGAGCGCCATGAGCAAGCGCCCGATGGCTTGTTGCCATCCGTTGCCAGCCGCAGCGTACACACGCCGGAGACAGTGCTCGAGCGGGTCGTCGAACCAGTCGGCCGCGCTGTGCTGCGAGTATCCACGTGGGTCCGCCACCTGCAACACGGACGGGTCCAGGCCTACGTGTTGTACATTTTGATAGGCTTGGTGGCGCTGGCCGGGTGGGTTTGCGTGGATGGGCTGCCATGACGTGGAGCGCGTCATCATGGCCGCAACCTTGATGAGAGAATCCCCATGCGGCAGCCGTAGTCTTCCGGCCTTCTGAAGTCATGCCTTTGCCAACTCCCTTTCTCATCCGCTTTGCCGCGGCCCGCGCGCCACACTCATGCTGGCCGCCCACATTCCGTCCCGCGGTTTTGTCACACTCAGCCAACCTAGAATGCCCCTTCCTGCGATGCCTGTGATGAACCAGCCGGACATCGCCGCATCGCCCACTCCGGCGACCCACGGCCAAGCGCCAAGAAGCAAACTCGACGAGCCGCGCCCTTTGGTCCACTTGGAAAACATCACCAAGACCTATCACCTCGGCGAGCTGGAAGTGCCTGTGCTCAAGGGGGTTTCGCTGAGCATCGCCCGCGGCGAAATGGTCGCCTTGATGGGGGCCTCGGGCTCCGGCAAGACCACCCTGATGAACATTCTCGGCTGCCTCGACCGACCAAGCTCCGGCAGCTTCTGGTTCGACGGCCAGGAAATGAGCGACCTCTCGCCGGATCAACGGGCCTTGGTTCGAACCAGCAAACTGGGCTTCGTTTTCCAAAGTTTCAACCTGCTGCCCCGCACCTCGGCCTTCCATAACGTGCTCATGCCGCTGGACTACGCCGTGCATCGCCACGCCCGCAGCGAGGCCGGCGGCTTGGCCCGATCGCTTCTCAAACAGGTCGGGCTGGCCGACCGCATGCACCACGAGTCGTCCCAAATGTCCGGCGGCCAGCAACAACGGGTAGCCATTGCCCGGGCGCTGGTCAACCGGCCGATGCTGCTGCTGGCGGACGAACCGACCGGCAATTTGGACTCACGGGTGGGCGATGAGATTTTGCGGATGTTTCAGCGCCTGCATGCCGAGGGGATCACGGTCATTCTAGTGACCCACGACCCCAAGGTGGCGAGTTACGCCGACCGGACGATTCGGATGGCTGACGGACTCATCGAGGAAGACAGCCCGGGCCCATCCCGCATGAGTGCCTCCCGCATCCGGGTGCCGGACACCGCCGCAGTGCCAGAGCCACACGCCGAGCCGAGCCAGCCAGCACCGGCCCGCCCTGCATCGCATGCCGCCGGGACCTTGATTCCGCCAACCCTGCGCACGGCCTTGAACAACCTGCGCCGCCACAAAATGCGCTCCACCCTCACCGTGCTCGGCGTGATCATCGGGGTGGCCGCCGTCATCGCCATGCGCGAAATCGGCCAAGGCTCCAAAACAGCGATCGAAAAAACCATCGCCAGCATGGGAGCCAGCAAAATCCCCATCTTTCCGGCCGCCGTCAACAATGGCGGCGTGAGCCAGGGAGCTGGCAGTTATCAGACGCTCAAGCCCGGTGACGTTGAGGCGATCGCCCGCCAGTGCCCGGCGGTCACCGTCGTCGTGCCATTGGTCTGGGCCCAGG
>CAIQXC010000259.1 GCA_903875675.1 Akkermansiaceae bacterium | reverse complement strand
GTCAAGATCCTCGCTGTCCATGATCGCCGAGATCACCCGCCCGAATGCCGCAGTGTCACCGACAATTAGAACTTCAGGTCGCCGTCGACGAGGGTGCATGATTTCCGTTCCCGTTTAAGAAATGGCCGGCCAACCAGCCTGCGTCCAGCATCCGTTCTGTATCTGCTGTGTCGTCCACGATCCGGCCCTCCCGCATCACCAGCACCCGGTCCACATACGGCTGAACCTGCCTCAAGCGGTGCTCCACAATGATCGTTGCAAATCCTTCCTCATCGCGCAGCGTCTTCAGTGCCTTGAGCAACCCTTCGCCCGTGGTGGCGGACAAACCCGCAACGGGTTCATCCAGCAGCAGAACCTTCGGTGGGCGCATCAGCACCATCGCCACCGCCAGTGATTGCCGTTGTCCTCCCGACAGCAACCCAGCCCTCTTGTCCCTGGTATCGGCCAACAGCGGGAAAGCATTCAACAATTTCCCCATTCGATCCGCCGCGTCTATTTTAGCATCCACCGATTCGGCGGCCAGATAGAGATTCTCCTCCACCGTCAATCCCGCGAACAGATTCTTCGTTTGCTTCAAATAGCCGAGTCCCGCACGAATCCTCGCATCCGTCGGCATTCGATCGAGCGACACGCCTCCAAGCCTCACATTCCCATGTGAGGGCCTCAGCCTTCCCGCAACCACCCGGAACAACGTGCTCTTCCCGCAACCATTGGGTCCGATCAATGCCAGACATTCCCCCGGAGCCACCGTCACCGTCACTCCGCGCAGCACCTCACGGCCGTTGTAACCGGCCTGGATGCTTTCCACCTCGAGAATGGCGGGATTTTCAATGATAGCGTTCATAATCCAAGGCAAAGTTCAATATTAGCAGGCCGATTCAGAACCTCCGCCGCAGGCCCTTGGTCAAAGACCTTTCCTTCCTTCAGCACCACAACCTTGTCCACCAGATCGCTCACGAACGCCATGTCGTGTTCAATCAAGGCCACGGTCACGCCGTCCTTCGCGGCCAATTCCCGGATTAACTCCTTGATCCGTTCGCCCAATGCGGGTGAGACTCCGGCAACCGGTTCATCTAGCAAGACAAACCGATGCTCGCCCGCCAGCAACCGGGCGAATGCCAGTAACTTCTGGTTTCCCCATGAAAGCTCGCCTGCCGGTCCGTCGCGCCGACCTGCCACGCCCACCTTGTCTAGCAATGCCTCAGCTTCTCCCCGCGCCTCGCGCAGGCTTCGATCCCCCCTCAGCAGAGACCTGCCAAGACTCTGGTCGGCATGCGTTTGCAAGGCGGCGATCACGTTGTCCACCACCGACAGGCTCGGAAACACCCGCACATCCTGAAACACCTTACCCACTCCCATTCCCGCGATCTCCCATGGCTCCCGTCCCGTGATTTCCCTACCTTGAAAAGTCACTTTCCCTGAGTCGGGCTTCAGTTCCCCGGTGATCGTATTAAAGAGCGTCGTCTTGCCCGCGCCGTTCGGACCGATGAATGCCGTAATGCCACCATCGCGCAGGACAGCATCCACCCCCGCCAGCACCTCGACCCCGCCGAGTCGCTTGCGCAATCCTTCGATGACCAACGCGTTCCCGTTCATGTTCGTATCAAGGTGGTTCCGGCCAGCCCTTGCGGCCGCCAATACATCAATGCCGCCAGCATCGCCCCGTAAATGATTTCCCGCACATTCGCCGCCACAGCGTCCGGCAGCCCCAAGAAGCGCAGCGCTTCAGGAAGCGCCAACATCACCACTGCCCCGGCTAGTGGCCCCTTGACGTTTCCGCCTCCGCCCAGCATCAGCAGCGTCACTAGGAAAATACTTTCCCGCAGCGAAAACGAAGTCGGATCAATATAGGTCACGTATCCCGCGTAAAATGCTCCTGCCACGCCGGCCACCCCGCCCGCCACGATCATCGCCCGCAAGGCTAGCGCGTTGGTCTCCACACCCATCGCCCGTGCCGCCCGCTCGTCCTCCCGCATTGTCTGCAAGGCCAGCCCGAAAGGTGACCGATACAACCGGAATAGCCAGGGAAGGAGCACCAATAGAAAAATGCCGCCCAGCATCACATACTGCCAAGGCTCACGCACCATCCACCCGAAGACCTGCG
>CAIQXC010000258.1 GCA_903875675.1 Akkermansiaceae bacterium | reverse complement strand
CCATGAAGGAAGACACCAAACCCGCGCTGGTGCCCAAGCTGCGGTTCCCGGAGTTTCGGGAGGCGTGGGAAAAGAAAACCCTCGAAACGCTTGGCTACTTCACCGGAGGTGGAACCCCGAGCAAAGACAATGCAGCATACTGGACTGGCGAGATTCCCTGGATTTCTAGCTCCGATTTGAATGAGGACTCAATTTCTCAGATCAACATAAGCCGCTTCATCACCACGCAGGCAGTTCAAGAATCGGCGACCAAGCTAGTGCCCGCGAAAAGCATTCTCCTGATTTCAAGGGTGGGCGTTGGAAAGCTCGCGGTTTCAACATTTCCGCTCTGCACGAGTCAGGACTTCACCAACTTCACGCCTACCCATGCCGATCCGTTGTTCTTGGCTTACCTGTTAAAGTCTCAGAGAGAGACTCTGCTGTCCTTCAATCAGGGAACTTCGATCAAAGGCTTCACGAAAGACAATATTGCCTCGCTTCGCTTGGGTTTCCCGTCGCCCCCCGAACAACAAAAAATCGCCTCCTGCCTGAGTTCGGTGGACGAGCTAATCGCCGCGCAAGCGCGGAAACTGGACTCGCTCAAGACCCATAAAAAAGGCCTGATGCAGCAGCTTTTCCCCCGCGAAGGCGAATCCCTACCCCGCCTCCGCTTCCCCGAATTCAAAAACAAAGGGGTGTGGGTGTCGCAGCGTGTTGATAAACGAGGGAATGTTCTCGCGGGAAAGGCATTGGCGGTCAATGCGCCTGGCCCATTACGGCCATATCTGCGAACGAAAAACGTCTTGGACGGCGCAATCGATCTATCAGACGTGCTGACGATGCCCATGACCGACGCTGAGTTCAGTCGGTTCGAGGTTCTCGATGGAGACATCTTGTTGAACGAAGGGCAATCTTTGGGACTCGTGGGCCGTGCCTCGATCTACCGTGGCGAGTTTGGTCAACGCTGCGCGATGCAGAACGCGTTGCTTCGCTTTCGAGCTTTCCCCTCAACGTGCCCGGAGTTCGCGGCACAAGCATTTCAGCAATGCCAGAAAGACGGAACCTTCGCGAGCATTGCGACCCAAACAACCTCAGTGGCTCATCTTGGCAGTTCGAGGTTCAGTGCGCTTGAGTTGGCCTGGCCGCCAACGTTCGCCGAGCAACAACGCATTGCCTCGTGCCTCACCAGCCTCGACGACCTGATCGCCGCGCAAATCCAAAAGCTCGAAGCCCTCAAGACCCACAAGAAAGGGCTGATGCAGCAGCTTTTCCCATCCCCGGAGGAGGTGGCAGGAAGGAACCCCATAAAACCATGAACAAAGAACTCATCATCCAAATGCAAAGCCAGTTCGATGCGCTGGCGCAAAGTCACCCCGAGGCGACCGAGGTGGAGTTCTGGTTCGCCCGCGATTTGCAGGAACCCCTCGGCTACGCCCGTTGGGAGAACTTCCTCACCGCCATTCAGCGGGCGATCGAGTCTTGCAAGACAACGGGTTACGAGGTCGGGCATCATTTTCGTGGCGTCACGAAAATGATCGCCCTCGGGAAGGGCGGGCAGCGCGAAATCGAGGATTTCATGCTTACGCGGTATGCGTGCTACCTGATCGCCCAAAACGGCGACCCGCGCAAAGAGCCGATTGCCTTTGCCCAGAGCTACTTTGCCGTCCAGACCCGCAAGCTGGAGATGATCGAAGAACGCCTGCGCTTGCTGCACCGGTTGGAAGCCCGCGAAAAACTGCGAGCCTCTGAAAAGGCGCTTTCCGACAACATCTTCGAGCGTGGCGTGGATGATGCGGGCTTCGGCCGCATCCGTTCCAAAGGCGATGCCGCCCTCTTCGGCGGGCACGCCACTCAGGCGATGAAAGACAAGTTCGGCATCACCCAGTCCCGTCCGCTGGCGGACTTTTTGCCGACGCTAACCATTGCTGCCAAGAATTTGGCGACTGAGATGACCAATCACAACGTGCAGCAGGCTGACCTGCGCGGGGAACCCGCCATCACAAAGGAGCACGTGCAGAACAACACCAGCGTGCGCCAGATGCTCGGCCAGCGAGGCATCAAGCCGGAAGCCCTGCCGCCCGAGGAAGACCTCAAGAAACTGGAGCGTCGCGTCAAATCCGACGAAAAGAAGCTGGAAAAGCAGGCCGGGCGTTTGCCAAAGCCACCACTCGAAGAATGAACGACCTGATTCTCACTCCTACTGTGGACCGGGCTTTGATCCCGGTCCTTGACAACTCAAACCGAACTGGGGCGGCCGCGAGTTACCGAGGATTCCTCGGTAACTCCCAACTCAGTAGCGCAGGGCCTTGTGACATATCGCAACCAAGTTTGATTTACCCATGACCGACACCAACCAAAAGAAACTGGGCTCCACCCTCTGGGGAATCGCCGACCAACTGCGCGGGGCGATGGATGCGGACGACTTCCGCGACTACATGCTGTCCTTCCTTTTCCTGCGCTATCTTTCCGACAACTACGAGACGGCGGCGAAGAAGGAACTGGGCAAGGATTATCCAAAAATCCCTGCGGACGATCGCAGCGTTCCTCTGGCGACTTGGTACAAGAATAACCGCAAGGACATCCCGACCTTCGAGAAACAGATGCGCCGCAAGACGCATTACGTGATCCAGCCGCCGCACCTCTGGAACAGCATCGCCAGCATGGCCCGCACCCAGAACGCCGAGCTTCTCAATACCCTCCAGGCCGGTTTCAAATACATTCAAGACGAGTCCTTCGAAAGCACGTTTGATGGCCTCTTTTCCGAGATTGATCTGGCCTCACCCAAACTGGGCAGGACCTACTCCGACCGCAACGCCAAGCTCTGCACCATCATTCAGAAGATCGCCGAGGGACTCAACGATTTCTCCACAAACATCGATGCACTGGGCGATGCCTATGAATACCTCATCGGCCAGTTTGCCGCCGGGTCCGGCAAAAAGGCGGGCGAATTCTACACCCCCCAACAGATTTCCGACATCCTATCCACCATCGTCACACTGGACAGCCAGGAACCGAAAACCGGGCCGAAGAAGCGCCTGGAGAGCGTGCTCGATTTCGCCTGCGGCTCCGGCTCCCTGTTGCTCAACGTGCGCAAACGCATGGGGCCGCAGGGCATCGGCAAGATCCACGGACAGGAAAAGAATATCACCACCTACAACCTGGCCCGCATGAACATGCTGCTGCACGGGGTGAAGGACACCGAGTTCGAAATCTTCCACGGCGACACCCTCACTAACGAGTGGGACATGCTGCGCGAGCTCAACCCGGCGAAGAAACCCAGCTTCGACGCCATCGTCGCCAATCCGCCCTTCAGCTACCGCTGGGAGCCCACCGACGCCATGGGCGACGATGTGCGCTTCAAGAACCACGGTCTGGCACCCAAGTCCGCGGCCGACTTCGCCTTCCTCCTCCACGGCTTCCACTTCCTCAAAGACGAAGGCGTCATGGCCATCATCCTGCCCCACGGCGTCCTCTTCCGGGGCGGTGCCGAGGAACGCATCCGCACCAAACTGCTCAAAGATGGCCACATCGACACCGTCATCGGCCTGCCCGCGAACCTCTTCTACTCCACCGGCATCCCCGTCTGCATCCTCGTGCTCAAGAAATGCAAGAAGCCCGACGACGTGCTCTTCATCAACGCCGCCGAACACTTCGTGAAAGGCAAACGCCAGAACCAACTGACGGACGAGCACATCGCCAAGATCATCGCCACCTATCAGTTCCGAAAGGAAGAGCCCCGTTACTCCCGCCGGGTGGAGATGGACGAGATCAAGAAGAACGACTACAACCTGAACATCTCGCGCTATATCAGCACCGCAATTTCCGAGTCCGAGATCGACCTAACAGCTATTCATGCCGAGTTGGTGGAAATCGAAAACACGATCCTGACGACAACGAAGAAACACAACAAATTCCTGAAAGAGCTGGGTCTCTCCCTGTTGCCATCGTCCTAGGCTGATTCGTCATCCGCAACCAATTGCTGACACTGTGGTAGCCCGGGAGTCTGAGGACTTTCCCCGGGTTGGCACCGGTGGCTATTTCAGTGCTGGAAGGGAAGTGGCCCTATCACATTAGAGTCGCCGAACTCGGAGCGCAGGCGGTCCATGTCTTTTTTCAGAAAGAATATCTCGCGCAAAGCCGCCAAGGCGCAAAGGAAGATGAGCATGAATTGAGGGAAACCTCCTTTGCTTCTTTGCGCGAGGTCTTCAATTCAAAATCCAAAATCCAAAATTTCTCCTTTCATCCGTCTTATCCGCGTAATCAGCGGTTCAATTCTCTTCCTCTCCTCTCTTCCCTTCATCCATCAACCTTCATCCATCAACCTTTCTTCGCCCTCTTCTCTTCCCTTCATCCATCAACCTTCATCCATCAACCTTTCTTCGCCCTCTTCCTCTTCACATTCAAAATCAAAAATCCAAAATCAATCTTGACCTCTCCTCTCGCCAGTGAAACCCCTTCCTCTTCCTCCAAGTTCGCATCAGCAATCATCAATTCTTCTTCTCTCAATCAATTCTTCCTCTTCTCTTAATCCATCAATCAGCAATCAGCAATCAGCAATTCTTCTTCCCATGCTCTGTCTTCATCAATCCACTCTCGAAGCCTACATCCGCGATCCCGTCCTCGCTGCCTGGGCGATTTTCGGCATGGAGCTCGACGTCTTCCAGGCCGTGCGTTTGCGCATGATGTGGTGGATTCCCGAGCTCATTGACGATTCCGGCATCTCCACTGGCAAGACTGAGATTCTATGGATTTGGGCGCAGCTCCGCGCCATTCTCCTCCCTCAGCCCGGCCGTTATCCTCACCGCATCATTGGCATTTACTTGGGAAGGCATCTGGGAGCACGGCACCGAAGACTGGTACGATGCCAAGGACCTTCAAGCCGCCACCTCTCCCCACATCCAGATCCTCACCCGGCGCGCCTCTCCGCAGACCATTCACGCCTTCGGTTGGGACACCGCTCCCGGTGCCACTCGCAAGGCCGACCTCAATGCCGGTGTTGCCATGGCTGCCATCCCGCTGCCCCCTGGTTCCCGCGTTCCGTTCCTCCGATGAAGGCATCATCGAGGCCATTCACCGCATCGCCCAGGGCCTCTTCGCCTCCGGTTCCATCCTCTGGCCCACCCCCTCCGACGACCTCCTGCCTCACCACCTAGCCGCTCTCGATCCCGAGCAGGCCGCCGCCCTCCGCGTCCTCTCCACCGCCCTCTCTCAATTCCTCACCATCAAGGTCGTCGTCGGTTCCGATCTCTCGCCCCGTCTCACCAAGCGCGGCTTCCTCATGTTCCGCGCCGAGGGCAAGCGCAAGAAGGACCTCGCTTATGCCGCCCTCTACTCCCTCACCGCTCTCCTCTCCCTCCTCATGGACCCCGATTTCCACGACGACGACCCAGACCCAAACCTCTGCATGGCCTCAGGCTAAGTAGAAAACCAGAGAT
>CAIQXC010000257.1 GCA_903875675.1 Akkermansiaceae bacterium | reverse complement strand
TCCACGCAAAAGCTCGGCACCGAGGAAGAGGCCGGTCGCACCAAGTTCTATCCGATCATCCAATGCGCCCGCGGCGACCTGATCGGCCGAGCGGTGAATGAATTTCTAACACCAAAGGAAGAGATCAACCGGGTGTGCAACGGAGGAATCATCGACGAGCCGGTGATGCGCCTGTGCCAGCGCGTGCCGGGCTCACCCGCCATCGTCGAGACCCTGGAAGCCCATTTAGTGACCGGTTCCGACAAGGATGACAAAGGGGACTTTGTTGACGAGTGCGAAAACCATCTGCTGTTAGCCGATGGTTACAGCGCGCTTGCCGAGTTGATCGGCACCGCCGTGGGCTTCTCTGGTTGCATCACTGATTCCGCCAAAATCCGCCTCGGTGGCGGCAGCCTCAGCCGCCCCATTTTCACCCCCGCGTGCCTCAGTTAAACCATGGCCAAAGCCCCCACATCGCCCAAACCCGCAAAATCCCGGCAGGTAAATCCGCCGGAGGTTTCGCGACGGGTCGCGAAGGCCCCTCTCGCCGCACGCAATGCCAAAAGCGCAGCGATACGCACGACGGGCAAAACCCCGCCTCAAATCGCCGAACAAGAGCCTGCCGGGCTGGCCCGCATCCTGCGCCCGCAGGCGGTGCAGCGCTGGACGATGCCGCACATCGCGGCGATCACCCCGCAGTATATCGAAATGATCCTGCGCGCGGCCCTCACCGGCGACCATGTGCGGCAGTGGGAACTCTTCGACATGATGCTGGACAGTTGGCCGGAACTCGCCGCCTGCCAGCAGGAATTGGTGGAAGGCGTGATGGCGCAGGAAATCGCCTTCACCGCGTTTTATGGCGAGGGCGAAAAGGCCACAGACAGCGCGATTGAAAAAAACAAGCTGGTCAGCGCGGCGCTGCGCCGCATGCAGCCGGATGCCAGCGCCGACGAAAACGATTTGGAGGACACCCTCAAGGATATCCTCGACGGCTGGTTCCGAGGCGTGACCTGTCTGGAAATCGACTGGCAGCGTACCCGTGCCGGCACGCTCGGCGAGATCATCGCGCCGCGCGCCACCTTTTGGGCGCATCCGAATTATTTCGCGTGGGGGCAGGACGGCCGCCTCGGCCTGCGCAACAATTCCGCCATCCAGCCGTTTCCGCCGCACAAGTTTCTCATCGGCATCCACAAGGGCAAGAGCGGCAGCGCCCTGGGCGGTGCGATCCTACGCCCGCTGGCGTGGTGGTGGTGCGCGGCGAACTTCTCCAGCGACTGGCTGCTCAACCTAGCGCAACTCTTCGGCCTGCCGTTCCGCTGGGCCAACCACGACCCCAACGCATCGCAATCCACGGTGGACGCCATCTGCAACATGCTGCAAAACATGGGCAGTGCAGGCTGGGCCGCTTTTCCCGCCGGGACGACGCTGGAACTAAAGGACACCGGCGCCACCGGCGACCGATCGCCCCAGGGCGACCTATTGGACCGTGCCGACCGATACGCCCGCATGCTGCTGCTAGGCCAGACGCTCAGCGGCTCGCAATCCTCCTCCAAGGGGGGCGGAAAGGCGTTCGGTGCGGTGGAGAGTGCGGTGAAGAATGCCCGCATTGATGCCGCGGCCAAGTACACCTGCAAGGTCATCAACACCCAGTTGATCCCGAGCATCGTGGAACTTAACTACGGCACGCGCGATGAAAGCCCGGCCATCGCGTTGCTGGCCGACCGCGATACCAGCCTCGGCGAAGCCCAACGCGATGCCGCGCTTGCCAACCTCTTCCCGCTGTCCGTCGCCCAACTCCGGCAGAAATACCGGCTGGAAGAGCCTGCCGATGAGGAGGATGAGACCAAGACCCCGGCCTCGAAGATTCCGGCCGCTGCCGAAAGCAATCGGAAGCAACCGGAAGCAATCGATCCTGCCGACCCCGCTGACCCTGCTGACGAAGCAACGCCGGAAGATAATATGATGGCCAAGTTATCACATATCTCCGCAATCGAAGACGACGCCCTCTTCGCCAAGGCCCTCGCCGATCTTGCTGCCACTCTCTAACCTATAACTCCTCATGCCCCCCATCATCTGCGCCGCCGCCCACGCCTTGCTCAGCCCCACCGCAACCGGGGAAATGATGTATATGCCCGGCGGCCGGCAAACCATCACGCCGTTTGCCGGGGGAATCGACCAGCCGATCACCGTGCAGGTGGACGCCTCCGGGGCCGCCGCGCTCAACGCGCAACTCTGTGCGCTGAAAGCCAAGGGTAAGGCTCCTTACTTTGATTTCGAGCACG
>CAIQXC010000256.1 GCA_903875675.1 Akkermansiaceae bacterium | reverse complement strand
GTGCTCTTCCGATCTGGAAAACGCCCACCCAATCGCCCTGGGCGAACCAAAGGTGCCCCGTCCCGTCCCTTGCCAGTTGGCAGGCGCTGCCGCTGGGCAAGCCATCGGCCGCAGTGAAAGCCCGCACCTGCCCGTCGCGAATCCGCAAGACCACACCGCCGGAGTAGCACACCCACACGGCGTCGTCGGCGTCTAACACCATGAACCGCTCCCCGGCATCCCGGTCCCCCGCAATTTCCGGACCCACCACCATCGTCGTCACCCCTTGATCCACGCAGAGCACCACTCCACCATCCTTTCCCACCCACAAGCGACCTCGCCTATCAGCCACCAACGCCTTGATTCCGCCCGCCGGAGCCCCGGCCGCCGTCACCGGGAAGGGCTGGAACCGCACGCCATCGAAGCGCGCCAAGCCCGTCTTGGTGGCCACCCACAGGAAGCCATCGGGTGTTTGCTCGATGCCCACCACCGTATTGTCCGGCAGGCCCTCGTCAGACTGCCAATTGCGAACAACCCACGGTGGCGTCGCCGCAGCCGCCAGCACCCCGATGGCCAGCAGTGCCAGTGAGAGCCAAGCCGATCTCCAATTCGGGTGGGTCACGCTGCAACCTCGGGGCGGGGGCCGGGGGCGATGCAAGTGAATGGCTCGCCGCAATCCAGACCTGCTCGATACCTGGATTGCCGATGTTGCAATTTTTGCATCATGTCTTTCATGATTTTCCCTTGTTCAGGGTGACTCAGGGGAGTGCGATTAGCGGCAGTATCACATGGGGGTTGCTGATCGAGAGACCGCGCTCATCGGTGACGTTGAAATAGAAGATGATAGGCCGCAGTGCCGGTAGATTTGCTGAAACGAACTTGCCGTTGACCTCGGCCGGGATGCTGTTCCAGACGCGCTCCTTGGCGTCGGCGTAATCGAGCTGGACTTTAGCCGCACTTCCGGGGCCCGAGATGATGGCGGTCGCTTTGTCCCCGGCAACTTCCGTGGGGCCGATTTTCAGCAGGGGAGCACCCTTGTTGACATGGCTGTTGATGAACGCGTCCACCTCGGGAAATGTCCAGATGTGGCCGTGGCTCCGGTTGATCCGGATGCACAGCGTGACGGGCGATTTCACCAGATTGTAAGACTTCTGATAGCTATCAAGAGGATAGGCAAAGTCATGGGTGCCATTCATGAATAGCATCGGGCACTGCACCTGCCCAAGGTAACGCGACGGCTCGAAATTTTCGATCCAGCGCTGCTTGAGGTCATCCGGCATTTTTGCAAAGTAGTTGTCAATCCAGGCGCTCTTTTCATGGATGAATCCGCAGCCGTAAACCGGCACTGCCGCCTTGAACCGGTGGTCCACCCCGGCGACGATACACGTCAGGTATCCGCCCCAACTGATGCCTGTGAGCGCAATTCTGTTAGGATCCACTTCCTTGATTGAAGCGAGCAGGGAATGGCCGCGAATAACCGCCGCCACCGCCTGATAGGTCCAGATATCTTTGGCCTCGCCAGGTGCGAAATTGCGGAATTTGACGTCATCGCCTTGATCCGGGCCACCATCTGGCAAGCGCCCAGCCGGCCCGTTGCCTGCCAGGTCCATAGACAGGGCGGCGTAGCCGTTGCTGACCCAGTGCTTGACCCAGTCGCGAAAGGCTGCGCCGCCGCCACCATGGACGAGGACGACTCCCGGAAACGGCCCGGGACCATCGGGTTTGCCGCAGTAGGCGAACACCCGGGTCGGCTTGCCCTTGAGGCTCTCGCCCTCATAGTACACTTCGCGGATCTGCTCTTTGGCTTCGCCCCAAGTCGCGGACGGCACCTTGGACAAGGCCGCCATGTCCCACAGGCCGCCCGGATCCGCCCACGCGGTGGTTAGAAACAGGAGCGAAAATCCGAGGCTGAAAAACATTTTCATGGTGAGTTATGATTGTGGTTGGATTCAGAATGGCTTCTCAGATTTGTTAGTCCTTAGCTTTTCCTGAGCGGGATTCCAGCCAAGGAGCGACCTTGTCGGCCCAGGCTTTCCCGTGTTCGCGCAGGCCCTTGCCGCTGAAATGGACGCCCTCGCGGAGGTCGCCTTTGAGGGCGTCGCTATCGGGTCCTTCGATGGCGATGCCGTCAGTGCACAGGGATTTTTGGGCATCGCGCATTTCCGGCACGACGTCGCCACCATGGGAACTGACCAGCGCCACGAACCAGGGCGCGTCCCAACCGATCGCCTTGCGCGACTCGCGGATGAGCTGCTCGAGAAATACCCGATAGGGTTTGCCAATCAGCGTGCGCTTGGGGTCCGGTTGGCCCGCATCGGACTCGCCCTGATGCCAAAGCACGGCCCGGAACCCCTTCGGCCCCAATTGTTTCATGCGTTCGGTTAGCATGTCAAACGCCTCGCCCTTGCTTTCCCACTCACCGCTTGGTAGCTGGCGGACCCGGCCCTCGAGCGTCGGTGGATTGGGAAACGTGGTGCCCTTTGGCAGCCACTCGCGGACACTGGTGGCACCGATGCCGCAGGCGACGATGCCAACGGGTTCTCTGAATTTCAAGGCGATGGCATCGCCAAAGGGTGGCTGAAAACTGCCTTGATCGCCGCTGGCCCCCGGCTGCGGGTCGTTAGCCAGCTGCCAATGGTTTCCATCAAACGCGGCGACGAGTCCGGTAGCCGTCTTTTGTTTCTCTCCGCCGTGATTGGATGAGTTCGATTGTCCGGCCACCACAAAGATGTCGCCCACCCCGACGTGCGCAACGCTGGCCTCGGCCAGCAGCGCGGGGTCAGCGGCGGATTTCCGGAAGCGGACTTGAAGCGCATACCAACCCCCTGTTGGGAGCTTGATAGAGCCAGCGAATTTGCCGTCCTTGATTTGCGCGCCTTGGGCGATGATCGTCCAATCGCTCGGCTTGCCGCGCAGCACCGAACTCAATTCGGCCTTGGCCTCGACGAGGGCCGCATCTGCCGGCGCGCTTCCCGTCACCTTGATTTCGGCGCACTCTTGGGAGTTGCGCTGGCACACCTGCCAGTCGATCGGTTGGTCCAGCAGGATTTTCGTCTGTGCCTGGGCCAGGGGTGCTAGCAACATCGCAGCGACGCCGCACAATCTCGTGTATGGATGGTTCATGGATGGGTTTTAAAGACTAGCAGCATGCCTGTTCCGGCTTGGGGAATGAACAGCAGGGTGCCGCAAAATCATGTTGCTGCGCAACGTGCCTAACGCAACGATTCTTTCAGGATTCTTTGCCAACAGAGCGGTCCTGTTCGATTCCCGAGGTGCCCGCGGCCTTGTAGCGGCGTGTCTATGAAGGCCGCAGCCCATGAGGCACCTTGTAGCGCCGCGTCTATGACCGCCGCAGCCCATGAGGCGCTTTCGCGCAGCGACGCTCACAGAGCGCCTCTATCAATTCGGCACCACCTTGTTTCAGGACGGGTCAACCGCCGTTTGGGGCAGCCATTGCTCGAGCATGGCTGCGAGTTTGTGCCGGTTGAGGGGCTTGGCGAGAAAGTCGTTCATGCCGGCCTCCAGGCATTCCTGTTCGGCGCTGCGCGTGGCATTGGCGGTCATGGCTACGATGGGCACCCGGGGGTTGAGGACGGCGGATCTCGGGCCGCGGATCAAGTGGGTGGCTTCGACGCCACCCATCTCAGGCATCTGCATATCCATGAGCACCAGATCGTAGGGGGAACAGGCAAGGGCATGGATCGCCTGAATGCCGTTGACCACCACGTCCACCTGCAGCTCGAAAGGCCGGAGAAACCCGAGGGCCACCTTTTGATTGATGAAGTTGTCCTCGACGAGCAGGACTCGCCGTCCGGGCCAGTTTGGGTTGGCGGCGGGAGGCGGTGGTGGGGGAGGTAGGGCTTCTGTGGGTGCTGGGTGAAGACTGATTGCAAAACAAGCGGTGAACCAGAATTCCGCGCCATGGCCAACGACGCTTGAGACACCAATTTGCCCATCCATGAGCCCAACGAGCTGCTTGGAAATGGCCAAGCCCAGACCGCTGCCACCGTACCGACGGGCCGTCGAGGCGTCCATCTGCGAGAATTCCTGAAATAATAACTGCTGCTTGTTAGCCGGGATGCCAATGCCAGTGTCGCGCACCGCAAAGCGCAGCACACTGGAGGTGGCGGTGGTTGATACCAAGCTAACATGCACGCTGACCGTGCCGTTCGGGGTGAACTTGATGGCATTGCCGACGAGGTTGAGCAGGATCTGACGCAGGCGGCCGGGGTCGCCGCCGAGGGCCGTCGGCACGTCCTGGCCGACGCAACAACTGAAGGCAAGGCCGCTTTTGGTGGCCTGTGGGGTCAGCAGGCTTGTCAGGTTGTCGAGCAAGGTCACCAAGTCAAAGTCCAGCCTCTCCAAGTCGAGCTTGTCGGCTTCTATTTTGGAAAAATCCAAGACGTCGTTGATGAGGCAGAGGAGGGCATCGGCGCTGATTTGGATGATTTTGGCCCGTTCGCGCTGGGCAGGGGCCAGTTCATCGTCCAGCAATTGGGAAGTCATCCCGATGATGCCGGCCAAGGGGGTGCGGATTTCATGGCTCATGTGGGCCAGGAACAGGGATTTAGAGGCATTTGCCTGTTCGGCGAGCTTTCTGGCTTGGAGGAGTTCCTCCTCTGCCTCTTTGCGCTCGGTGACGTCGATGAGCACGCAACGGGACTGGGACGAGCGATGGTGTGGGGCGAGAGCGCCCGAGAACTCGAGCTGCGCCCAGAAGATGCTGCCATTCGCTTTGACCATTCGAACTTCGCAGCGATTCCATTCAGCGGAGCACCCATATTGCCTTCGGTTCAGATAGAAATAGTCCTTATCCTCTTTATGAATGAAGCTGCCTAGCGGCTTGCCGGCAAGCCAGCGGCGCTCAGAACCCAGCAGGGTGGCGGCGGTTAGGTTCGCCTCCAAAATCAGCCCTGCCGGGCTGACGGTCAAATAGCCAACTGGAGCCAGATCATAGAGGTCGAAATAGCGTTGCCGGGAATCCTCCAGTTCATCGATGGCCCGCCGCAGTTCCTCGTTTTGCAACTCCAGCTCGATTTGATAGACTTGGAGTTCGTGATCTAAGGACGGCCTGTCCAGAGGGGGCTGGTCCAGGGAGTCAGCTACTGGGGTATCTAGCAACTTCGCTTCGGCGCGTCTGCGCAGTTTGGTGGGTGCCTTCTTGCAAGATGAAGGCGGCACTTCAGGTGTCTGGTGGGGAACCGCTTCGGAATTGCCCGGAAAATCAGGCATGTGCTGGGCCTCGGCAGGAGGCCCAGCCGGATGGGACGTTTCGTCCGCATGACTGGGGTTGTGTTTAGCAGACACTGCAGGAGTTACTTCGGGTTTGTAAGTCGCTGGCAACACCAGAAAACGCTTTATCAGTCGATTTGCCAAGGGGAATTTCCAAATAAGTTCCTTGGCAAAGTGGGTTAAATACCAACTGCCCACCTCCACCTCCACAACAAATTCGTTCACTGTGGCCAACCCCGTCGCCACCTCAACCGCGCTCGCCACCTCCGCCAATCCATCAAGCTATGGCCTGTCGGTGGCGTTTACCGCCACGGTATTGCCGACGCCCACGGGCGGCTCGCTTCAGATTTTCGATCGTGCGGTGGCGCTTGGCAGCCAGGTGGCTGTTAGGTTTTTTCTTACTTCGTTAGGATCGGGCTCTTGCCGGTGAGATGGACCTCGTGAGGCGCAGCCTCGCTAGACGTATGATGGGTATTCCGGTTCGAACATGCGTTGCTTGATATCCGCCTCAATGTCTGCCGGGCGCGGCACCCGCGCATATCCAGAGTCGTGGGCAATTTGTGCCACGGCCGTGGCAATGCGCAGCGACACCGCCCGGATGTTGGTGAGCGTGGGGAACACGCGCCCCACCGCCAACTCCTCTTCGGAGACCATCGCTGCAAGCGAGCGTGCCGCAGCCAAAAACATCTCATCGGTGACCACACGACTGGCGCTGGCCAGCACACCCATGCCCACGCCTGGGAAAATGTACACGTTATTTCCCTGCCCCGGCACCATCGTCCGGCCCTCGAATTCGACAGCAGGAAACGGGCTGCCACTGGCGAAAATCGCCGTGCCTTTGCTCCAGGTATAGGCCTGTTCGGCAGTGCACTCGGCCTTGGAGGTAGGATTGGATAGGGCGAAAACGACTGGATTCGGGTTGATTTGCGCAACGGCTTCCACCACTTCCTTGGTGAACACCGCCGCCACCCCCGCCGCTCCAATCAAGGCCGTCGGCCTGATTTGCTTCACCGCTTCGAGAAAATCATCCAGGGGTTCCGCCTCCTGCGCAAATGCCAGCTTGTTAGCCGCCAAATTGCCGCGCGACGTGACAATGAGCCCCTTGCTGTCGAAAAACCAGCACTTGGCCCGTGCCTCCGCTTCACTCAGTCCCTCGTCACGCAGCGCCGTCACAAACAACTCGCCGATCCCAGTGGCCGCCTCACCCGCGCCAAAGAACAGCAATTTTTGCTCGGCCAATTTCACCCCTTGCAAACGCGAAGCTGCGATCAAACCCGCCAACGCCACACTCGCGGTGCCCTGGATATCGTCATTGAAGGAGCACACCCGGTCGCGATAGCGTGCCAGCAAGTCAAACGCGTTGTGGTTGCCAAAGTCCTCAAACTGCAACAGGCACCTGGGATAGCGTGCCTGCACCGCCTGCACGAATTCCTCGATGAAGTCCTGATACTCCTGGCCGCGGGTCCGCCGCTGGTCGATGCCAATGTACATGTCATCATCTAGCAATAATTGATTATCGGTGCCCACATCGAGGGTGATTGGCAGGCAATAGTAGGGATTGACGCCGGCGCAGGCGGTGTAAAGCGAGAGTTTTCCGATAGGAATGCCCATGCCCAAGGCACCCAGATCGCCCAGACCGAGGATCCGCTCGCCATCCGTCACCACGATGAGGCGCACGTCCTGGATCGGCCAGTTGGCAAGCACCTCGGCCACCCGCCCGCGATCCTTCATGGTGATCCACAAACCCCGCGGACGCCGGAAAATCGCCCCATACTCGAGGCAAGCCTGGCCCACCGTGGGGGTGTAAACAATGGGCATCATTTCCTCGAGATGATCGAGAACGACGCGGTAGTACAGCGTCTCGTTGCGGTTTTGGAGGGCGTTGAGGAAGATGTATTTGTTGAGGTCGCTGTTTTTGGCGCGCAAATTCCGAAGGGCGCGCTTCACCTGCTGTTCAATGGGAAAAATCCGTGCCGGCAACAGGCCGCGAAGCCCCAAGGCGTCGCGCTCGGCATCCGAGTAAGCGGTTCCCTTGTTAAGCAGGCCGTTGTTCATAAGCGAATACCCCGTGGGGTAGTCTCTGCCACCGTGGGCGGTAATGGGAGTAAATGTGTTTTGCATGGAATCAAATGAGAGAATTCAATTGGCGTCTGGTACGACGGCTCAAGCCGAGGGGGTTTACGCTCATACCCCCGATTGCACAACTGAAAATCCATGCAATTCGTGCAATCCATCGGTCATCCATACTCGGTTTTTGTCAAACCCCGGTTTTCGGGTTCATTTCCGTTTCCAGATTGATCTCCGCCCAGCCCTGCGGCAGCATCCGCCCATGCCACGCCTCGCCTTGCTCCAGTCCCGCAGCTTCCCGTCCAAGTCCGAAGCCCTTGCGCACCACGAACCCCTCATCCGCCAAGCTGCCGCGGCAGGCGCCAACATCGTCGTCACTCAGGAATTGTTCCTCACCCCGTACTTTTGCGGCGTCCAGGACCCCGCAGCTTTTGATCTGGCTGACACCTTGCCCGGGCCGATCACCGAGCGACTTGGCGCACTGGCTGGCGAACTTGGCATTGTGTTGATCGCCTCATTGTTTGAGCGGCGCGGACCCGGCCTCTATCACAACACCGCCGCGACCTTCGACGCCGATGGCTCATGGCTCGGCCTCTACCGCAAGGCCCACATCCCGCAAGACCCGGGATTCGAGGAAAAATTCTTCTTTGCCCCCGGCGACAGCGGTTGGCCGGTGTGGACCACCCGCTTCGGCAACATTGGCGTACTCATCTGTTGGGACCAATGGTACCCGGAAGCCGCCCGTCTGATGGCCCTTGGCGGCGCTCAACTCCTTGTCTATCCCACTGCCATCGGCTGGCTTGCCACGGAAAAGGCAGCCCTCGGCGAGTTGCAACACGGTGCCTGGGAAACCGTCCAGCGCGGTCACGCCGTGGCCAACGGCTGCTACCTTGCCGCAGTCAACCGCTGTGGCCACTGCGGCGACACGGAATTCTGGGGCCGCTCATTCGTCGCTGGCCCCTACGGCCAATTGCTCGCCAAAGCCTCCACCTCAGATGAGCAAATCCTCTATCAAGACCTGGACTACGGGTCCCTCGAGGAGGTCCGGCGGCTGTGGCCGTTTTTCCGCGATCGCCGCATCGATGCCTACGGCGAGCTCACCCAGCGCTGGCGCTCCTAGAGCCCAATCTAGGCAAAGCCGTGGCGCGCTTCGCTTGCCACACGCAGTCCATACATGCGCGGCTCATTTGCAGCCACTGCATGGAGTGCGGCGGGAAGGGGCGGGCCCGCCATGCCGCTTTGCGATCACGGCTTGACCCAGTTGAGCCCCTTGTCTTGACGCCACCGGCGATAGGCGCTGAATTGCTCCCCCTTGGTGAGCTTTTGGCGTGCCGGATCCTCTGCTAAAAACGTCTCAAACTCACCCCGTCTCGGCGAGGTTCCGGCGGCAACCACCGCTGATGTCCTCGCTGTGTCGCGTGATTGAAGGGCGCGCTCGATACCCCGCAAACTCCGCCCATTGCGAATCACCGCCAGCAAGATCGATACCAACAATCCCGAGCACACCGCGAGCAGAATGATGCAGACCAATACTTCCGTCTCTGACATGCCCAAGAGCCTGTCCGCCACCCCGCCGCTTGCCAAGCCCAATACATGGTGACAGACAAATAGTGAAGAACCGGCTTGGTTGGTGGGCTTTCAATACATGGTGACACAATACATGGTGACAGACAAATAGTGAAGAACCGGCTTGGTTGGTGGGCTTTCGAAGGGATGGCGGCGAGATGCACGCGAGACGAGTTCGACCGGAGGGACTTGAGCGCCGTGCCGTCATTCCGGTGGCTGCGCAGGCACAGGCCGGAGCTGAGCAACCCGGCGAGTGCCAACAAGCTGATGCGTAGGGGCCGCCGGAGGTCGATTTCTCTGTCCCTTTATCGGGCGTTTTGCGAGATTGAGGGTTGAGTTGGAG
>CAIQXC010000255.1 GCA_903875675.1 Akkermansiaceae bacterium | reverse complement strand
CTCAGCCGCGAGTCCCACGAAGTGAAAGGCGCAAGCCTGACATGCGGGCACTCATCGACTGGCGAGCCGGATGCGGGAAATCCGCCTGTCCGGTTCTGAGGGAGGGGTGGGGCAGTAATGCCCCATTCCTACCTCTATCCGCCAAATCCGCTGCTGACGTGCGCTCCCCGCCAAATCCGCTGCTGACATGTGCGCTTGGGGCCTACCTCTATCAAGGCGACAAATATTTTTGCGCAGCTCCTGACCTTGTCTGCAATTTCAGGGAATTGACTTTGCTCGACTCTGTGGCGCTTTTGAGGTTGAACACTGAGTTCTGACCTCACCCAAACGAGCCCGGAAATCAAAATCGGAAAGGTGTCGAAAATTGAGAAACTTGGCCTGTAAAGCGGGTGCTCGCCGAGCTGGGCTCGGCGTTCCCGGGGGGCATGTCTTGGGAGGGTGTAGTTCGCTTGAGGCGTGACAATTTTCGCTGGGGTGGGCAGGCTTGGTTCAGGCATGAACATCCTGGCAAAGAACCTGCTTATTCTGGCCTCGGCGGGGTCGGGTAAAACATTTCAGTTGGGCAACCGGGTGATCGGATTGGTGGTGGGTGGAGTGGCACCGGAACGCATCGTAGCGCTGACGTTCACCCGCAAGGCGGCCGGCGAGTTCGCGGATGCGGTGCTCACCAAGCTGGCCAAGGCGGCCGCCAGTGAGGTGGAGGCGGCGGGTTTGCGGCGGGAGTTGGCGCAGCCGGGGGCGGATTTTGGGGAGGCGCTTGAGCGGGTGCTGCGAGTTCTGCCACGCATTATGCTGGGGACGATGGATGGATTTTTTGCCAAGGTGATTCGGGGGTTCCAGTATGAGCTGGGGCTTACGGGCGGGCGATTTGATTTGTTGGAGGGGGCGCGGGCGGCGGCGGCCCGGGATGAATTGCTGGAATCGGTGTTGGGGGCGGCATCGGCGGATGGGGCAGGAGACGAGTTTTTTCATGCGTTCCGCCGGGCGATGCTGGGCAAGGAAGAATTGCGGGTGTTGGACGGGTTGCGGGAATTCGTGGACGATTGGCAGGGCCGCTACCGGGCGGCCAGGGAGGTGGCGTGGGGACCGGAGGTTCTGGCGGTTGAGGCACTGGAGGCCTGGGAGCAAAACAAGCATGGGTTGCTCGCAACCGTCTGGGATGGGTTGGATGGGATCAAAACCACGGACAAGCGGCAGCGCGCGGCTCTGGAGAAAGTCCTCGGGCAGTTGGAGGCACACACGATCGGCAGTGGCAGTCTGGGTAGCGCGAGCGGATTGTTAGAATCTCTACAGGCTGCAGTGGCGGCGGGCGGTCACGGCGTGCTGACGGTCAGGTTTTACAAGGAATTTGAGATTGGCGGGGCGGCGGGCGATGCACTGCGCGAGGCGGTCGAGTTAGCTGCGCATTGCGAGATGGCGGCGGCGCTTCAGCGGACCCGTGCTCTGCGCGAGGTGGTGGCGGGCTTTGATGCGCTGTGCGAGAAGCGGCTGCGCCGGCGGGGGATGTTAGGGTTTGACGATGTGAAATTCCTGATGGGTGCGTGGGCTACGAGCGAGAAGGCACGCTTGGGGCGCGAGGCAGTGGACTTTCGGCTGGATGCCCGATACGACCATTGGTTGCTAGATGAATTCCAGGACACGAGCCGGGCGGATTGGGAAGGCTTGTTGCCGTTGATGGATGAGGCGGTGGGGGCCGGGGATGGGACGATGTTCATTGTGGGGGACCGCAAGCAGTCGATTTACGCGTGGCGCGGTGGGGAGGTTGGGTTGTTTGACGAGGTAAGGCGGCGCTATCAGGGTGGGCTGGAAACCGAGGTGATGGCCGAATCGTGGCGCTCGTGTCCGGAGGTGCTCGCGCTGGTCAATCAGGTGTGCGGTGCCCAGCAACTCTTGCAAGATTTGTTTGGTGACGTGGCAGATCGCTGGGAGTGGCAGGAGCACGTGGCCGCAGCCAAGTTGCAAGGGCCCGGCATGCGTGGTGAGGCGCGGGTGGAAGTGGTGGCCGGTAAATGGGCGGAGCGTTTGGAGCGTCTGGTTGGGTTGTTAGGCGAGTTGGGGATTGGGCGGCGCGGCGTTTCCTGTGGTGTGTTAGTGCGCAATAACAAGCAGGTCAGGGAAGTGGCCGACCACCTGCGAGCGGCGGGATTTGATGTGATCGAAGAAGGTCGGCGCGAACCGGCGAAGGATAATCCTGTGGGCATCGCGCTGTGGCATTTGCTCAAGTGGCTGGCGGATCCTGCGGATGCTTTTGCGTGGGAGGTGGTGGAGATGTCGCCGCTGGCCGCGGTGCTGCGCGAGCGCTTTGGCACGGCGTGGCAGGCGCTTTGGGAGGGATTGTCGGGCCGCGCCTCAGTCGTTGGCTTTGCGGGTATGCTCGAGGAGCTGCTGGAGGCTTGTTGGGACGATTGGTCCGACTTTGGGCGGCGGCGGGCCGGTGACCTGCTAGCGGCCCTCGCGGCCCTCGATGCACAGGGCGGCGCGACGTTGCGCGAGGCGGCCGACCGGGTCGAGCGCTTGGAAGTTTCCCAAAGTCCGGGTGTCGCGGCGGTGCAAGTGATGACCATCCATAAGGCCAAGGGACTCGGCTTCGATGTGGTGGTGTTGCCGGACATTCCGGGTGAGGGCATACCGCAGACCCAACGGTTCACTGTCGCGCAGGGCGATGGCTGGATCAGCCAGACGCCGCCGAAATGGGCGCGTGACATCCTCCCTCCCATGCGTGAGGCCGAGGCACGCTGGGCCGCCGAGCAGCGCTACGAGGCACTGTGCACGCTCTATGTCGCGCTCACCCGGGCCAAACGCGGATTGTATGTTCTGCTCGAACCACCATCCAAAACGCGCGACGAGGACCGCGCGTCGTTGTCCAATTGGTTGGAGCAGGCAATTCGCTCAAGCGGCCAGCCGGGCGTCGTCTATCAAAGCGGCTCGGCCGATTGGACAGATGGCGTGTTCCCAACAGAAAAGAAGGCGGACGTGGTGTCGCGGCCGGTGTTGGGAGTCGGGGTGGCTCGGCGCGAGCGCTGCACGCCGAGCCACACCACCACGCACCAGGCAGCGAGCGGGCTGATCAGGAAGACCGCTGCGGGGATGCGGTTTGGCAGCGCGGTGCATGCGGCGTTTGAGCGGGTGGGATGGATTGACGAGACTGCGCCGGACTTGCCAGACGACGAGGCGGGGCACTTGGTGGCTGAATTGCTGGAAATATCCGCCTTGCGCGGCACCTTTGAACGGAGCGGACGCAACGTGGATTTGTTCCGCGAGCAGCCGATCGATGCGCTTATCGATGGTCGCTGGCTCAGCGGGGTGATCGACCGATTGCACGTTCACCGCGATGCGGCGGGTGCTGTGACGCGGGTGGAGGTGATCGATTTCAAGACCGATGCACTGGGGGACTTGAGTGAGTTCGTCACGCGGCATGGCAGCCAGATGCAGGCATACCGGGACGTGATGGAGCGGGTGTTTCCCGGGGTTCCGGTGGAGGGGTTGCTGTTCTCAACCCATCTGCAAGCAACGGTTTATACAAAATGTACCGCCGATAATCTGGATGATGACATTGCAATCTTCTGATTTGCAGAGGGTTGTGTAATCCTCTAGAAATAGGGAGGTTTACGAACCCGGCTCCTTCCGATAATCAAGACCCGCCTCGTGCAGCGCACATCATCCAACTCCAAGTGAAGTCTGTTATTCCGCTAAAAATCGGACTTGCCACTAACGGAAAATTTGATTTCATCCATCAACAACACAATTCTCATGACGCCACATCGTTCGATTCACCTCGCGTGCTCCGCTCTTTTGTTGATCACAGGGGCCTTCATCCCGCTGCACGCCGCAGTGACAGTTTCCTATCCACGTTGTGAATATCTAACTAACCCGTCCGGCCTGGATGTCGTCCGGCCACGGTTGTCATGGGTGATAGAGTCCGGGCAACGCGGCGAAAAGCAGACGGCATATCAGATATTGGTGGCGTCCTCGGCAAATCTCCTCAGCCAGGGAACCGGCGATCTATGGGATAGCGGCAAGGTGACGGGCGACGCGACAAATCAAATGGTTTACCATGGTTCGCCACTGCATTCCCGGGCCCAATGTTTCTGGCAAGTGCGGGCTTGGAGCCAGGATGACCAACCGTCCCCTTGGAGTAAGCCTGCCTGCTGGAGCATTGGCCTGCTCCAGGCGGGGGATTGGAGTGCCAAATGGATAGATGCCACGACGAAGACATCCGTCCCCGCAGGCCAGGCACCTGTCGTCATTCGGCTCGCGGCCTATCAAGCGGTCGATGGCAGTGCTTCGCTCGACGTCACCGCCAAGATGGCCGTGCTGGCGCGGGCCGGTGGCAAGTCGGTTCAAGTGGAAAATGAAACATTCGGCAAAGACCCGGCGTTCCATCACGTCAAACAACTGCGGGTGGAATACGAGATTGCTGGCCAGAAAACGCTGCGGACATTTCCTGAAAATGCGACAGTGCGCATTCCCGAGGATTTGCCGCCGCCCCCGGTCATCCGTCATGCGTTCTATGAGGCGCTGGATGGTTCGGGGTCGCTCGATGTGACGCAAAAACTCACCAAGCTGGCACAAGCAGGAAGTTTTTCCCTAACCGTGAACAATGACTCGTTAGGCAAGGATCCTGCCTTCGAGCACATCAAGCGTCTGCGCGTTGAGTTCATTGCCAACGGTCGCACATTCATCAAAACATTCGATGAAAAGGCGCTGGTGAATTTTCCAACGGACATGACGGCACCGCCGACCATTCCCTATCTGCGCAAATCCTTCGACGTTGCCAAGCCGGTCACCCGGGCCACAATCTACGCCACCGCCCTTGGTATCTATGAGTTGCGGCTGAACGGCAAACGCGTCGGCGACCATTTTCTCGCCCCGGAATGGACGGATTTCTCGAAGCGTCTTCGCTATCAGGAGTATGATGTGACGTCTTTGGTGGCGGCCGGACCCAATGTATTAGCTGCGCAGGTGGCCAATGGCTGGTATAGCGGCCACATTGGCAATGGTGGATATCAGCGCTGGGGAACAAGTCCCGCACTCTTCTCCCAACTCGAACTGCTATATGCCGACGGCACAACCCAACGCATCATCACCGATGGCACATGGAAATCACACACCAGCCCGCTGCTGGCCACTGATTTTATGTTAGGTGAGGATTATGATGCCACACAGGAAATCTGCGGCTGGGACCGGCCAGGATTCTCCGACGCGGATTGGCTGCCGGTGGTGGAACGTAGCGAAGCAATTCGCGCCATCGATGGGCAAGTGATGGAGCCGGTGCGCCAGTTGCGTGAAGTGCCCACCAAGGCCTTGACCCAGCCCAAGCCGGGACATTGGACGTATGACCTGGGTCAGAACATGGTCGGCGTGGTCCGCCTCAAAATCACTGCCAGCGCTGGCACCCGCATCACGCTGCGTCATGCGGAAATGCTCAATCCCGACGGCACGATCTACACCGCCAACCTGAGGGGAGCGCCCTCCATCGACACCTATATCTGCAAAGGCGAAGCAACCGAAACCTGGCAACCGAAATTCACCTTCCACGGGTTTCGTTATGTCGAATTGACAGGCGTCCCGGGCACACCCTCCAAGGATGCTGTTACCGGTATTGTGATTGGCTCGGACACGCCGCGAACCGGTGAATTCGTTTGCTCAGACGCCCGCGTCAACCAACTCCAATCGAACATCGAATGGGGCCAACGCGGCAACTATCTGAGCGTGCCAACGGATTGCCCGCAACGCGATGAACGCCTCGGCTGGATGGGTGATGCCCAGGTGTTCGTTCGTACCGCCACCTACAACTCCGACGTCGCAGCGTTTTTCACCAAGTGGCTCGTCGATGTGACTGATAGCCAGGAGCTCACCGGCCAGTTCGCCGACGTCTCGCCGTTTGCCGGCCCCTCCAAGGGCACTCCGGCATGGGGCGATGCGGGAGTCATTTGCCCATGGACGATCTACCAGGTATACGGCGATCTGCAACTGCTGCAACGGCAGTATCCGGCGATGGTCAAGTGGGTCGAGTATTGCCAGAGCCAGAGTGTGAAGCACATTCGCAGCGGCAATCGCGGCAGTGATTACGGTGATTGGCTGTCGATTGGTGCCGACACCTCCAAGGAGCTGATAGGCACGGCCTATGATGCCTATTCGACGGCACTGGTTGCCAAGGCGGCAGCGGTTCTTGGCAAGACCACTGATGCACAGAACTATGAGAAACTCTTCGAATCGATCAAACAGGCGTTCGCTGAAAAGTATATCTCAGCGGATGGTCACGTCGCCGGCAACACCCAGTGCGGATACGTCATGGCACTCAAGTTCAATCTGCTTCCGGCCGAACTTCGCGCCAAGGCCGCCGACTACCTTGAAGCAGATATCATTGCCAAAGGCTATCACCTATCCACCGGGTTCGTTGGGGTTAGCTATCTCCTGCCGGAACTCACCAAGGCCGGGAAAATCGATACCGCGTACCGCCTGTTGTTGCAGGATAGCTTTCCGTCATGGCTGTTTTCGGTGAAAATGGGTGCCACCACCATCTGGGAGCGCTGGGATGGTTGGACGCCGGATAAGGGATTTCAAGACATCGGCATGAATTCGTTCAATCATTACTCACTGGGCTCCTGCGGTGAGTGGCTCTACGCCTGCGTCGCCGGCATCGACTTCGACCCCGCACAACCTGGCTTCAAGCAGATCATCATCAAGCCGGTGGTGGGCACCAAGCTCAGCGAGGCCAGTGGACGATTGAACTCGATTCACGGCATGATCACCAGTTCGTGGACTTCGAGTAAAGGCAAGTTCACCCTGACGGCCGGTATTCCGGCAAATACCACTGCCACGGTTTATGTGCCAACTCAGGATGCGGCCAGCGTGCTTGAATCTGGAAAGCCTGCCGCCGATGCACCAGGGGTGAAATTCCTGCGGATGGACGCCGGTGCTGCCGTGTTCTCAGTGACATCCGGGCTCTATCAATTCAGTGCTAGCAGCAAGCCGCAATGAACCGCCAGCAATTCCTCCGCGCTTCCCTAGCCGGCTTCATCTCTTGGCGCGTGGTACCCACTCAAGCCGCCGCCGCAGAAGCACCTTCTGACATTCTAGCCAAGGCCAAGGAAGTTACGGCGGCCATTCATGCCAAATACTGGATCACTGAGCAATCCCTCTATCGCGCCGCACCAGGTGCCAATCATCCCGAGATGCTCTGGGCCTGCGGCGTGCTATTTTCGATGTTAGTGGCTGCGGCACGTCATGAGCCACTGATGTACCGCCGGGATCTACTGAAGTTTTTTGAAGCGCTTAACCATTACTGGGATCGTGCGGTGAAGATTCCCGGCTACGAACCGTGCCCAACCCAAGGCAACGGCAATGATAAGTATTACGATGACAACGCATGGATGGTGCTGACCTTCGCCGAGGGCTATCAACTCACTGGCGAAAAGAAAATGCTCACCCGCGCCTGTGAGACGCTCGCCTTTGTGATGAGCGGTTGGGACGACGCGCTGGGTGGTGGCATCTGGTGGCATGAGTTGCACAAAGACAAGCGCAAGAATACATGCAGCAACGGGCCTGCTGCGGTTGGCTGCCTGATGCTGGCCAAACACCGCCCGGATCGCCGCAAGCGGATGATTGAGCGGGCCGTGGAAATCGTTAACTGGACGCGCAGCAATCTGCAGGGGGAAGACGGGCTTTACATGGATTCGATCCAAGAGACGACCCGCGATATCAACCGTGCGGCTCTCACCTATAACTCTGCCATGATGATGCGTGCCGAGTTGATGTTGCACCAGGCCACTGGCGATGAGTCTCATCTCAAGGAAGCCCGCCGCATCGGTGGCATGGCCGACAAACTCTGCCAGGGCGATACCTCGGTTTACCGGGACCCTCCGCGCTGGGCCCACTTGATGGTCGAGGCTGACCTCGAACTCCACCGAAAAACCGGCGACGCAGGAGCCCTCCGGCGGGCCATCGCCAACGCCGACGCTTATTACAAGCGCTGGCAAACAGGCGCGGACACTCATCTCATCGACCTGGCATCCATGGCCCGCGTGCTGTGGTTGGTGGCGGAACGCGAAACTGAGATTGGACGCGAGTTTTGGAAAAAAATGGATGCCCCGGCCATCTAAGGTCGTAGCAGCATGCTGCGAAATGCCCCTAAAGGAAGAACAGAATCGTCAGCGCGGCAGTGAGACCCAGCATCTAGCCCAGAACTCAGCGTTCGACCTCACTTTCTACAACGGAGCCAATAAGCCGGATTCACTAACTGTCGGCTGTGGTCGGAAGCGCAATGCCTCAAACAAATGTTACCATGCGAGCAGCAACCGCCGGGTGGGCGGATAGAGTTGGAGAGTAAGTCGCCGCATGACTCATCTGAAAAATTGTGAAAAGCCTCAAATTTCAAGCATTGATAATCAACGGATTACAGCGACTT
>CAIQXC010000254.1 GCA_903875675.1 Akkermansiaceae bacterium | reverse complement strand
GCGTCCGAGGCCGAGATCATTGCTGGCTACGGCAGCTTCCGGCGTGAACGCATCGGGAGTGGTTCCTTTGGTGTGATCTTCGCCGAGTGACATGATCATGAACTGAGGAAGCTCACCGGATTTTTCCGCTGCCTGCAAATCATCGATCCACGATTTCACTCGGTTCATGTCGCGCCCGCCTGGCCAGCGCCCGCGATTGATCGATGGGACTTTCCTTGACCCCTCGCCGTAGGTTTTATAGCTCACTCCATTGCGGCTGCACAAGTCCCAGAGATAGCCGGCGGAAGGTGTATCCATTTCCGCATTGCCCGGCAGTTTGCCGTGTTTGGAATAGGAAATGATCCAGGACCGCTGATTGAAATCAGTGGCCATCGCCGCATCGCACCAACTGTGTCCATCCACGCTGACCTCGCTGTTGCAATACAGGTTGTCGAGCAGCACATAGTCGCGCGCCAATTGGTGATGATTGGGCGTGACGCGCTCGCCATAAATCGTCAGCGAGGAATCGCCGTTGCCGATGGACTGGCCGTGAGAGTTTGTCATGTCGCCGAACACCTGATCGTAAGTGCGGTTTTCCTTGATGATGTAAAGAACATGCTTGATGGGACAGGGTTGACCCACTTGATCGGGAATGACGCACTCACTGCGAATCGGCGCGCGATGCAATGATTCCGGTGTGTAAGGTGAATTGCGCCGCACCTGTTTGGTGTAGGCAGCCATCTGAGCGGTATCAGGACGCTCGATGAAGGAAATGGAACCTTCCAGCGTGCGTGGAATGTAATCAAAGGCAGGCGAGTTGTTGCGATTTTTCTTTTTGACCAACGCTGGATCGGTCGAGGGGGAATTTGGGCGCGAGGCGAGTCCTTTGCCGTTGCCGACGAAGAGCGTCTGGCTGTCCGGGCTGACGCAAATAGCGGAGGGATACCAGCCCACGGGAATAAACCCGTTGACCACCGAGACTGATTCGCCATTGCGTTGAGCATCTTCGAAGAGCGAATTGGAAATATCCACCACCAGCACACTGTTGTTGTCGGCGTTGGCGACAAACAATGTTTTGCCATCGGGGGAAACTGCGACAGCGTCCGGCGTGCTGCCTTCGGGGGATTGCGGATAGAGGGATGTGGAGATGATCTCCCGCGTATTCTCAGGTAACGGCCGCGCAGGGCTGGCATCCTGGCCGGAATTTTCCAGTGCCTTGGTCTGGATCACGTGGACCGTATTGTCGCCGCTGCAGGCAACGAAGAGCCTGCCATCCTTGGATATCGTCAGGTCATTGGGTCGGATGCCCACGGCGATGTCACGCACGCGGTGGTTCTTCAGCGTGTCCACCACGCTTACGCTTCGTCCACCCCAGTTGCTCACATAAAGGTGGCGTTCGTCCGAGCCGAAGATGCACGAGTGAGGATGCTCACCGACGGTGATGGTCGCTTCTCGCAGGAGCGTCTGTGGATTCAATACCCATATCTCATGATTGGCTTCGTTGCAGACATATATTTTTCCCGACTTCGGATGCACCGTGATTCCGGCAAGGAAAACGAGTTCCTCGTCGGGTGCGGGCCGGGTGGTGGCGATGCGCTCGACTTTCCCACCGGCATAACTGAATTGATAGATTTGTCCCGAGTCACCGCCACCGACAAAAATTCGCCGGCCGTCGGCACTGCATGCCAGTCCGTTCCAAACTTCCGGCAGTGGAATGAACTGCGTGCGCATTTTCGTGGCGATGTCCAACACACTCAAGCCGGTGTCGTTGAAACCACCGCAAGCGGCGAGCAACATTTTCTTGTCCGGCGATACGATCATCTTGAGTGGCAGATCACTGATGGGAACGTGCTGGCCTGCTGGAGTGATGCCCCAACCGTTGAAAAGCAAATTCGTATTCGGCGCAAGGCCCGATGTGCTGCGTAGCGTGGCGTCAGTCACCTCAATATCTGCACGTCGGACGGCTGCGGGTGATTGCGCGGATGCAGGCAGCGCGGCGAAAATTGTCAGCGCTGCTACTACAGCTGCTAGTTGTACAGAAGCGGGAATAATTATCATGAAAAGTATTTTTTTGCGAAGCTCAATTTTGGCGGTGGGAAGGGGTGAGAGACGTTCAAGTTCGGGCCAGTCAAAGGACCTGGGGGGCGCGATTGGATGTCAGGAAAGGGGGTTTGAGATGAGTGGGTGTGCCAGAGAGTGTGGCGCAAGCGACGTCCGTCGTGGGCCGAGAGCCGGGATGTCTGTCACACATGGCTCACCGGTGACTTTGGGATTGGAAACACCGGGGAGGGTGAGCCCATGAGATGCGGGCCGGGTGAGGCAGGTGCCTCAGGCAATGCGTCGGCCAGAATACGACGGGATCTGCCGAAATAGGCCGCGGCTCCTAACAAGGAAAGCGTGCCCCCTCCCGCGACCAACCAGCCGAGCAGGGTGAAAAGAGTCAACACGTCGCCGCCGATATGGAAGAAGTTTCTCGCCACCATCACAGCCACATAGCCGAGGTATCCGAATGCATCCGCCAGGTATAGCAAATAGCCGATGTTGCCACGGTCGCGGGTGGCGGCAATCAGGCGTTCGAAAATGGTGGTGTGGACCAAAACATAGGGCACATAAAGCCCGAGGCCGATCAGGACCATAAACGGGAACGGCGCGATGAGTCCGGCTCTTTGGCCAAGCAGGCAAACGCCGATCAGGCCCAAGCCTGCAACAGCCAGGCCCAGACCCAGGAAGAAGGCACGGTCATTGTCGCGCACCAGCACCAACAGGCCGCTGATGCCCAGCACACCGAGGGCGACCCAGCTCTCCGAGCGGGTATAGATAGCGGCATCGATCTTGGTTCCCAATGCCGCCCATATCTCGGGCGCAAAATCCGCCCGCATGCTGCGCAGCACAGTGATGAGCAAGTAGGCGATGGTTATGCCAAGCAATCCGGGCGCGTAGCGGCGGCGCATCGCGCGGCGGGCGGCGGCTGCCATGGGCACGCGTTGCGCGCGGGCCGCGACATCCGCCGGGGTTGGTGGTGGGATCTGCCGCAACATCCACACGAAGCCCAGCAACGGCAGCAGGAATAGCCCCCCGGCGCAGCCCGGCATCCAGCGTTCGCTCACCCCAGCGTGCAGCAGGAAGGCTCCGGCGGATTTGGTGAAGCCATCGGCAAAGATAAAGCTGGCGCACAGGCCGGCCACAAACGCCTCGGTCATCCGGCGCCCCTCGAGGGAGCCGAGGACCAACCCGAACACCATTCCCAGTGCTAGCCCATTAAGGAACAGACAGGCGAAAGTGGCTGGCGGCGGCACCACGGCGAACAACAACATGGCTACCTCGGCCACGCCCGCCAGCACCACCAGCATCCGCGAGCGCCGGGCCGCCGTCATTTCCGCAATCACCTTTATCCCGATGAACTTGGCCGCCGTGTAACCCAACACTTGCGCCAGTATTAACCACGTCTTGATTCCATCGTGGAACGGCGGTGCCAAATAGGCTGCGGCCGTGAAGGGCTTGCGGAACCCATACATGCAGGCATAGGCACCGAACGCGGCAGACATGCACCAGATCGAGAAAACCCACGGCTGGGCTAAAACGCGAGTCAGCCTGTGGCTGGTTGGTACTGTCTGGCCGGAATGGTTGGAAGCCAACATTGTCATGGACGAATGGCAACCCGTAGCCATTGCTGGGAACGGGCATGTTCTAGCGCGGCAGTGAGTGCAGGGAGCGGAAAAACCGGTGAGACAAGCGAGGGCCACGGATAGGCGGCGCGGTGGCGGTCCAGAAAGGCCACGGCCTCTGCCAAGTGCCGCGGGGCATAGTTGTGAAAGCCGCTGACGGTGAGGCACTTCCGCAACACCGCTTCGCCAGTGAAAGCAAGCGGGGTGGCGGGATGGACCATGCCGACCCAGGCATAGAACCCGCCGGGGCGCAGCAGCCGCACGCCTTCTTCCACCACCGCTGAGGTGCCGGCCACCTCGAAGACGGCGTCAGCTTGGCCGGAATTGACAACACCTGCCGCGCTGCCCAGCGCCGGCTCACCTCCGAACGCCGCCACCAATTCCAAGCGGCTGGGATTGGTGTCCACCACCACAACGCGGACCACGCCGCGAGCCCGCAGCAGGGCGCAGCCGTAAATGCCTAACATGCCTGCCCCTTGGATCACTGCCAGCCGGCAGGGAGTTGGCAGACGCTCGGTGGCGTTGACCATCGTTGCCAAGGCGCAATTCGCAGGGGCCGCCACCTCGTCCGGCACGGTATCGGGAAGCGCCACCACGGCGGTGCCTCGTCGCAATAGTATATGCGATGCATAACAGCCGTTGAGGCCACTGCCGTCTGACAGCGGGGCATGACCGTATTTGAAGAGATGATCGCACTTTTGCGGCAAGTCCCAATCGAGACATGGCTCGCAGCCTTCGCAACTGTCCGCCAAACTCCAGGTCACGCGTTGCCCCATCAGCGCCGGCGCACGGGCGGCACCCACCGCGATTACCCGACCGACGGCCTCATGCCCGAGCACGCAGGGCGTCGGTTCGCGCCGCCGACCATCGATGGTGTGAAGGTCCGACGCGCAGATAGTGGCGCAGGAAATAGCCACCAGCACCTCGCCCACCCCGCATTGCGGCAGCGGGAGGTCCTGAAATTCCAGCGGATGGCCCGGTCCTTTGAAAACGGCGATACGTGCGGTAGTCATAACGAATATTTCCTCACCATGGCAAGCTGAAGGTTTTGACGTAACTATAGGATTTGATGGCCTCGACCACCCCCTCTTTCACCCCGAGGCCACTGTCCTTGATCCCGCCGAAAGGGCTGCATTCGATGCGGAAGCCCGGCACTTCATTGATGTTGACCGTGCCACAGCGCAACGTCCGGATGGCTTTCATGGCGCTCGGCAAGCTGGTGGTCACCACCCCGGAACTGAGTCCGTAGGCGCTCGAGTTTGCCAGCGCCAGCGCGTCATCCAAATCCCTGACCCGCATCACCGGTGCCAGCGGGCCGAAACTCTCCCGCACCACCATCCGGCAATCGCGCGGCACCCCGGCCACCACGCTCGGCTCGAACAACGCCCCTTGTCGCCCCCCGCCGACAATCACCTCGGCACCCAGCGCGACGGCTTCCGCCAACACCTCCTCAAGCCGCATTGCCGCCGCCTCGTCAATGACAGTGCCCACCCAGGTGCTCTCCTCAAATGGATCCCCGCAGCGGTATTCCGCCGCCAATTCCGCGAGGCGGGCGGTGAATTGCGCCGCAATCCCGTCCTCCACGAGAATCCGTTTGACTGCGGTACAGCGCTGGCCGGAGTTGCGGAAGCACCCCTCGGCGGCGAGCGTCACGGCAAGGTCCAAATCGGCGTCATTTAGGATAATGAGCGGATCATTGCCGCCGAGTTCGAGCAACAGCTTCTTGTAACCGGCGGTGGCGGCGATCCACTTGCCCACCGTCTCGCTGCCGGTGAAAGCCAGCACCTCCACCGCTTCATGCCGCACGAGCACTTCGGCCACCTGCGAGGTTTGGCCCAGCAATACGCTGAGCATCGGTCCCGGCAGGCCGGATGCATAGAGCAACTCTGCGAAGCGCAGCGCCACCAGCGGGGCCTTTTCCGAGGGCTTGAGAATCATGGGCGTGCCTGCGGCGATGGCGGGAGCCACCTTGTGGGCAACCTGATTCAACGGATGGTTGAATGGAGTGATGGCACCGGCGCAACGCAGCGGTTCCCGGACGGTGAAGATCTTGCGGGACTTGCCTTGCGCCGATATGTCGGCGGAGAATATCTGGCCGTCGTCGCGCAGGGCCTCCATCGCCGCGAAACGCAGCACATCGAGCGTGCGGCCGACCTCGTGGCGTGTTTCCCGCAGCGCCAGCCCGGTCTCGCTGGTGATGAGTACGGCGAATTCTTCGCGACGACTTTCCAACTTGGCGCGAGTTTGCTCAAGAATTTCGCTTCGTTCATAGCGGCTGGGGGTGGCGTCGAAGCTGCATGCAGTCTGGATGGCGGTCTCGACATCCTCGCGGGAGGCCAGCACGACGGTTCCCACTTCCCCGCCATGGTAGGGATTGTGAACAGACAGCACGCCAGCACCGGAGACGGCTTGGCCGGCGGTCAGACTGGTGAGGTGCATGGCTGGATTCCGTTGCAGAGATAGTCAAAGAGATCGAAATTGCGCGGGTCGCCAGTGGCCTTGGCGGCGTATTCCGGCATCAGCGGCGCGCTGAAAAGCAGCGGCACCATTTCTTCATGGCGCCCGCCGTGGGAGCGCAGTCCCACCTTGAGCTGGCTCAGGTCATGCCATTCCGGGGTGCGGCCTAGCACCGCATCACGTCCGCTGCACACCACAAAATCGCCCATCCGGTCCGGTGGCAATTCCATCAGGCGGGCGGCGGTCTCGCGGTCCAGCGCCTCCGTCACCCCGGGCAAGGTGCGGACCCATTGAATGACTTCATCAACCGCCAACGCGCTGCCCGGAGGCAGATGAACCTGGGCAAATGACCCGAGAGCGCCGTGATGGATGAGATGAGGGTCGGTGATCGGCAGGATCACGCGGAAGCCAGCCTCGAACCGCTGCCCAAGCACGCTTTCAAGATAGGTCACGTTTGGGGTGCCATCGGGTCGTTGTTTCGCATTCATGCCATGGTCGGCTGTCACGCCAACGATCGCGCCAAGTCGCAGCAGATGCCCGATCTGCTCATCCAGCGCGGCGTAGAAATCAAGTGCCTCCCGGGCTTCGGGCGGATACGTGTGCTGCATGAAGTCGGTGGTGCTCAGGTAGAGGAAATCCGCGAGTCCTCGCTCGAGCAAGGCGACCCCGGCCTTGAGCACATAGACCGACGCCTCGCCGCTGTATATATGTGGTCCGGGGCCAACAAGGTCCTCCACGCCAGCGATTCCGTGAGTGGCCACCTCCGCCTCCATCACCCGCTCCGAGGAGAACGCGATGCCGCCTCGTTCGATCAACCCGGCGGCGAAAATGTCGCGCAGCTTGTCCTTGGCGGTTACCACGGCAACTTTCCGGCCCGCGTGCTGGGCGGCCGGAAAGATCGTGTCAGCACGCAGAAACGAGGCGGAGTTGGTCATCACCTCCCTGCCCACCGAGGTGTCATAAAAGTAGTTGCCGCCAACGCCATGAACGCTGGGCGGCGCGCCGGTAACGATCGAGGTGTTATTGACGTTCGTGAAGGTCGGCATCTGGGCGCGTGCCAGCCCGCGCCAGCCCGCAACTGCCATTCGCTGGAGGTTGGGCAGGCGTCCGCGGACCATCCCGGCATCGAGATAGTCGTCGGCAGAACCATCGAGGCAAATGCCCACCACAGGGCGGGCGGGCGGTGAATACGTGCGGCGATTGACAGTGAATGAATGAGGCATGGCGGTTACGAACGAAGACGGGTTACGGGGGGGGGCTGGATCCGGATGACAAGTTGCCATGGCTCCAACGCAGCATTAGCTTCCGCCGGAACCGGCGCGACCCGCCATTTTCAATTGGTGACGAATTTGCCACATATTCATGCCAGATCGGGACGGAGGAATTCCATCTATTTCGCGAGGATTTCCTCCAGCACGGGGCCATCGGGACTGGGCAGTGTTAGCCCCAGCATGGAGGCAATGGTGGGAGCGACACTGGTATTGGAGATTTCGCCTAACTTGACGCCGGACTTGATGCCAGCGCCCCATGCCACAAACATGGCATGCATGTGCGGAAGGTTCGGATCGTGGCCATGAGTGCCCGTAAGTTCCACCTTGTCCTTGAACGGCACGTCGCCTGCCGAGGTGCTCCCAAAGGCGCTGCCTTCCTCGGCGAAGAGAATCAGGTCGGGGGCGTGCGGATCATCCTTGGGATCGGCCACACCGTAATCCTTGAATTGCTCCGTCCCGACAATTTTGGCCATGCCCGGCACGTTGGCGAATGCCTGTCGCACCTGGGCTAGCAATTCAGTGCGGCGGGCTTCGTCGCGCACATAGATCATCGCGCTGCCGCCCTGCGTCACCACTGCCACCGGGCCGTCTTTCATGGATCCATCAGCGCCAGCCAAGTCGGCCTTGCGCAGCACCACGTTTGGCAAAATGGTGCGCGTGATCGGGGAGAACCCGTGATCCGAGACGACGAACAGCGTGGCCTTGCCCGGATAATCGCGTTGCAGCAATTCCCAGACTTCCCGCACTTGGCGATCGGCCTCCTTGATGACCGCGTATGCTTCCGGCGTGCGCGGGCCTTTGGCATGCTGGGTGTGATCCACATTGATGACGTGCAAAAGCGCCAGTCTGGGGTGATGCTGATGGACCACTTGATTGAAGATGCCGGTGACCAAGTCATCCATTTTCTTGCTGTTCTCGTAATCGGGTACGAGATGAAAACCTGCCAGTTCACATTCAGCCAGCAATTCAGGGGTTGAGAATTGCGCCGCTGTTTCTGCCGTCTTCATGTCTGGAATCATCCAGTCGAGGGTCTTTGCATTGCGGGTGGCCGGCCAGCGGATCGCGGTGGTCTTCCAGCCCTTGGCTTTGGCGAGGTCATAAAGGGTGGGCACCTTGATGATCTGGTCCTTGTCAAACACTGGATCGGCAATCAATGCCACAGACTTGCCGGTGCTTCGGTCGAAATAGTTATTGCCTACGACGCCGTGCTTGGCCGGATTCACTCCGGTCACCAGCGTGGTGTGGTTCGGCCATGTAACGCTCGGCGTTGAGGCTTTCATCATCGTGGCGTGAGCACCGTCGGCCGCCAGAGCGCGGATGGTGGGTATCTCCGCCTTGGGATCATCGAAGTAGAACCCCGCCAAACCATCAACGCTCATCATCACCATGATTTGATCGGCATCGGCTGCCACCGGGGAAGCCGCGCCAGCCAATCCCGCGCTGGAGAACATTGCCGCATTCAGCAGGAGGGCGAGCGTGTGTTTATTGAAATGGGTGAGCATATATGTTAATTTATTGGTTGGTTGGTTGGTTGGAAAATTTCGATAGCCGATCAGATTTCCTCCGGCCTCAGCCAGCGGAAGGCGATGATTTCAAAGCGGCGGCCGAAGCGCCGGTTCGTGGCGCTTAGGGTGGCAGGCAATGCCAGCGAGGTGTCCGTGCCATCCACATAGCCAGGAGAGCGTTGGACCACCGTCTCGCACCAGGCTTTGGCCATGACTTTGCCAGCGGCGTCCAAGCACTCGCCGTACGCGCGGATCCGGAAGGTGTCGGATCGGGCGGTTAGAGCAGGGCCGATGAATTGGAGCAAATCGGCCTGTGTGAGAAATCCCAGTGCCCCCCAGGCTGTGGTGTCAGGTTTGCGTGTTTGCTCGAAGCGGGTCGAGTCCACGATGTGATCCGAGTTCTTGTAATCTGGCAGGGACTTTGAATTATCCAACGGCCATTCGTCAGTGAATGCGGCATTCAATCCGGCGCCGTCGATGGCCGCCTGGAGGGCACCCTTCTTGCTTGTTTCGTCTCCGCTGAGACGGCGGTTGACGAAATCCGCCAGACTGAGGAAGGGACCGCGGCTCTTGACTTCAATGACGATTTGCTCTGCGAGTTTGCGGATTTCCGCCCGAGCAAACACGCGCTGGCCGGCCCAAGCGGCCGGGTTGCGCGGGCCTTTCCCATTCCAATCGCCTGCGGGGGCGTTGAATAGCCGGGGAAAGGCCACCGTTTGGGCGTCGGATTGCTGGCCAAGGCCGGAGAGCAGCAACGCCTCCCAGGCCGGGATGCTGGTGGAGTTGACATTGAACGCACCATCGATGAGCAGGTGCGAAGCGGCGCGGTGATAGTCCGTTAGATCGGCTGCCGTGACTTGGCCCGCCAAGGGATTGGTTTTCACCCGGCCGTTGGGCAGAGGCGAGCGAAGCGGATCCTTGAGGAACGCCTGTTTGTCGGCGGGGGTGCCGCTGGATAGAAAGTAGCCATCCCACAAGGTGTGGTTGAGTTCATAACTGAGGTCATAAACGAGTGTCTGGTCGAGCGCGGTCTGTTGAAGGAAGTTGCGAGCGTGCCAAGCCCAGTTGTCCTCATTGGTGCGGTTGGTTGCACCATTGGTGTTTGACCGGCCATCGGTCGCGTAGCCAAGGGTGTCCTGATTCCAGCCGCCCTTGTCGGCGATGATGCTCTCGGAGCGATCCGGCTCGGTGTGGTTTGACGGAACCCGCGGATCGGCCAATGAGTTGCCAAACGCATAGGTGGGATGCCAAATGAACTCGGAAAAGTTGGCGTGTTGAAACGCCCCTAACGAGGCGATGGCGGTCTCGCGCCTGGGCACGTCAAACAGGATGCGGGCACCCGGACCGTTCACCGGTTGGTCGTACGGATCGCCGAGAGACGTGCCACCTGCTGATCGCGGGGTTAGGCTGCTCCAGTCCACCGCACCGTCAAACAGGTCGCGGGTGTAGATCCCGAAGAAATGCGGGGCCACGTCGGTGACGTTGTCGAAGGGATTGCGGTAGGACCACGAGGCCCGCATGTTCCAGTTGCCGACGGCAGCATCCTGTAAATGCGGTGTTCGGGCGAGGCTGCCGGAGCCGATGACATTGCTTTCGGGTTCATCCAACCAACGGAGGCGGAATCCGTCGCGGGTCCGTCGGTCAGGCAGATCGGTGACAGTGGCGGTGGTCAGCGAGGATTTTGGGAATGGCACGGGATCAAGTGAGGTCCACTCGACTGGCAGTTCGTCCTCATCGCCGAATTGATAGGCACACGAGATGAACCGGCCCATGGGCATGGCTGCAAACGAGCTGGCACTGAGCGAGGGGCCGGACATGGGCTTCCATGAGGCGATGTAGTCGTCGGCCTGGGTGTAGGCAGCGGCTTGGAGGTTGCCGGATGGCCTTGGGGGCACGATTTCTCGCCATTCCAGCGGGATTTTCGGCAGCAGGTTGTTAGCAAGGCCGGGTTTGGGTGGAAAACCCTGCTGCACCTGGAACAGGGGATAGCCGTCGGCCCGCTTGTCTTGATAGAATGCACGGCCCGGACTTGGGGCCACCCCGGTGGTAAGCAGATTGTTGGCAAAATTGGTTTCGTCGTATTCAGCGTTGCGGGTTGGCGACCAGACGAGGGTCTGACCGGGGGCGATCGTTGCGGCCTCCATTTTGAAGAACAGGCTGCCGCGGACGGCACCACCGGTCGCTCCTCCGGTGAGGCCCCAGTACATCCGATAGGTTTGTTGCAGTCCATTTTGCATGGTTACCTCCACGGATTTGCTGCCGTTGATTTGCAGGAAGATCGCGGAGGCGGGCACTTCGAGTGCAAAGTTGTATGGGTTCCACAACGCCACCCGCGGATAGAAGTGGACCCTCATCGCATACGGGTTGCCGGTCACCGGCTTGGCTGGATCGTAGTAACTGAGGTTATAGTAGATCGAGGAATCCGCCAGGACCGGCATCAGATGGGTGGTGATGCGATTGCGGAAATCAACCGATTGCGAGTTGCGCCCACCCGTCGGCAGATCCACCATCTCGGCGAGTTCAGATTTGGTTTTGAAACTGCCGAGCGGAGCATCCGATGCCCGCTTCGCCCAGGTTCTAAGCAATCCGAAATTCGGCGACACGTCCGATAACCGATCCGAGTGCGCGGAGGTTCTTGTTGCCAGTTCCTGAGGCATGGCGGATGAACCCACCAGATTGTCGGAGTCGGCCAACCCGGGCAAGCGCACGTTTCCTTGGTTGAACTCGGGAACCGAGCCGGTGCTGGCCAGATAGGCCGTGAGGTCGCGCCGCCAACCGCCCTCACGGACGTTGACAGGCAGTCCGGCCGACCACACGGTTAGATCATGGAAGCCGCGATTCTTTAACTCCGGAGCCGCCAACTTCAGCTCGCCCTCACTCGCGAGTTTGCCCCGCTGGGTGGCGGGCAATTCTGCCTTGCCGAAGGCCTGCCAGGAAACGTCCTGGGCCAGCATCCGGGTGTGGTACTGGCCATCCGGGGCGTTTTCCGAGGCGTCTCTGGTGGCCACGTTAGCCTGAGCGCCGAGGTCCCCAACCCACCAGGCGTATGCGCCTTTCGGCTTGCCTTCGGGGCCGATGGTCACCCGCGGTGCCCGCACTTGATCCGCAGCGTCGGCTTGATCACCGAGGCTGCCTTTGGATACCAACGAAACCATTGATGCGGGGTCTTCCGCATGTTCGCCCGTATGGGTGATCCCGGATTCATTGCCGCTTACCAAACAGGCGATCCTCTCATCAATGGCCTCCAGCGGAGAGTCCTGTCGTTGATCCTCCAATCCTCCCTTGGCGGCATTGCGTACGATCCACGGCGAGCCGTCCGCCTTCGTGCTGCGCCACACGCTGACCCAGTGAGACTGAGTCGGCGTTTTCGAGCGACCGGCGGCAACCTGCGCATCGGCCGTAATCCGTTGGTCAGGCCCGCAGTGCTGCTGCAGCTGTCCCAGTGCCAGTATCATGCCCAGCCTGGCATTCGCCCGGGCCTGCTCCATCGGGCTGGCCGACGACGACTTTCTGAGTTCGATCGAGGAAAGGCTCAGCAGTCCGACCGCCAAGACGGTCAGCAGGACCATCATGGACAATACTGTGACAAGGGCAAATCCGCTGCGGTGGTGATGTTGAAATCGCTTCATGGGATCATTCATTTGTGGCTGCGTTGAATTCGGGATCGGCCCTGTGGACCTGTTCGTCGGATGGGCGCGCCCGGCCTGCCATGAATCGTGGCCGGGCGCGCCTCTAGAATCCTTGAAACCGTCAAGGCGTTTTGTTAGGTCAAGTTCTTAGTCTTGCATCTTGTTATCTTGCGTCTGAGGCGCAGCCTCGATTATCCCGTTAGGGTGTATATATAACTTCCAGGCGGAAGAACTGCCGGGGGGCTGCGAGCGGTTGCTCGAAGGAGATCACCGTGGCGTCATTGACAGTCGGTGTTTCCTCCACCCAGGTTTGCAGGTCCGCGCTACTCATGATGTGGTAGTTGACTCGCGAATCCGTTCCGGCTTGCGTGCCCTTCGGGAAGGCGATGCCTATCGTGTCACCGCTGCGGGTGACGCCTGGCAGGGTATCGGCGGCTGTCGGACTCAGGCCAAGTGCATATTCCACCAAGGCGCTGAGGCCGTCATGATCGTCATCGGAGGTGATGGAAATGCCCGCCACCCCGTGAGCTGAGGCCCATTGGTCAAACGGAGTGGCGTTGGTAATCGTCCCGCCTGCCGTGGTGATCCGCAAGCGCGGTGCCACCATGTCGCCGTAAACCGTGCCGGGCCAGAACAACCTCCACCCGTCCGCAGTTTGCGGCTTCAGATCGAAGCCGTAGTTGGCGGCACCCGCACGCCAGGCGCGGACGACGGAGGTGACATCGACCCAAGCGGTGGACCCTTGGCCGAGACCCGTCATCGCAGCCACGCTTGGCGCGAGGTTTGTCCCAACTTTCGTCCCGTTGGGGCCGAAGCTGGTGCTCGTGTTCCAGTCCGTCAGGACCTGATAGACGGCGATCGGACCGGTTGATTGGCCACTGGCGTCGAAACTGGCACTCGCAGTGGTGACCAACAACTCAGCTTTTACGATGTCCTGATCGAGGGGAATAGCGCCGACTGTTTGGCCGCCGAACACCACCGGAAAACGCAGCAGCGCTTCCTGGCTGTTGTTCGTGGCAAGGTTGATGAGTTCCGTGTCAAGCTGCGAGCCATCGATGGTCGCGGTGCCCGGAGCGCTGTTGAGCCGAGCTGAGAGATCGGCGGTGTAGGTGTATTGGCGGGTCGGCTGGATCATGTAGGTCACCACTAACTTGGGACGCAACGCAACAGTGGCGTTGCCAACCGTGCAGTAACTCCAACCGTCCGAAGTTCCGCCTGCAAACACTCCAAATCCGTAGTTCGGTTGACCGCCCGCCCAATCGCGAACGATCGCCGTCACATCGGCCGCTCCCACTTGGCCCTGCGCCAACGCCGGAAAGCCGGCCACCGGCAGCCCAGTGCTGATCCCACGGACACCTTCCAAACCAACACCGCCGGTGATGACGTCATAGGTCGTGGTTGCGTCCACTGCCGAGGTCAGGCGGTCCACGACATACGGACCGGAAGATTCGGCGGAGCTGGCAACGGCCGTAGTTAGAAATAATTCCGCTTTGAGCACCGTCGCGCCGCTCGGAATGCCATCCGCACCGATGATGTTATCAAACCGAATCATATCATTCACATCCGGATCGCCCCCGTCCACTGCATAGTTGGCCACACTGGAACCCAGCTGGGCCGTGTAGGCTCCTGTGCTCAGCGCATAGCCAACCCGTTTCTGAAATTGTCCGGTGTACCCGTTAGATCCCTGTTGGAAGACCACGGTGGTGGTCGGCAGGGTCGAGAGCGCGTCGGCAATGGTGCCGGTGGCTGAAGCATAAGGCGACGCGGTGTAGCCAGTTCCCGGGGCGAGGGTGAGGGTCACCGTTTCTGCCGACTCCAGCACCGTGTCAGGCAGTACCGTCACTTCGACCAGGGCGGAAGCCGCCCCTGCTGGAATGACCACGCTGCCTGGAAGCAGGGTGAAATCAGCACCAGGCGTGGCCGTACCGCCAACCGTGTAGTTTACGGTTAGAGCCGCAGTGGTGTCGCCTATCCGGGTCACCGCGAAGGCGAGTCTCTGGTCGGGGCCGTCCTCGGCGGCCTGCGCGTCCACCACGGTTAGTACAACTTCGCTGGCGTCTGCTTGGGTTGGATTGAGCGGGGTGGCCAGAAACCGGAAGCCGCCGTTTTGCAGCACGCCGTTGAGGCCTGGCAAGTCATGGGAGAACACCACGAAGGAATTGCCATTGGCGGAGTAGGAATAGACGTTGTCAGCACCGTTGCCGGCATTGGAATCCGCTGTGACGAACAAGGTCGTGTTCGACGGGTTGATCACACTTCCGTCACCGAAGGTCAGCTCATAGCCTTGGGCGGTCAGTTGGCAGCTTGCTCCGCTCTGCGCCAACTCGTCGTTGAGCGCGGTGAACTCGCCGAGATTGCCGATCTTGCCGCTCAGCACCCGGTTGGCGGTGCCTGGAATATAAAGTACCGCAAACTCACCGTCCTCAAGGTTTTGAGTGTTCTTACGAACGGTGACGATCCAGTTTTCACCACTCTGGGCGACGGCGCTATAGCGATCACAGCCGTTTCCGGCCGCAACGGTTAGCAAGTTACCAGAACTGGGCAGACCTGAGATCTGGTATGTGCCAACTGCGAGCTTGGTGACCGTCACGGATGCGGGCAGGCTGCTGCTGCCGCCGAGGATGGTGGCGTCTGCCGCGATGTTCGCGCCGATCCAGCCGTCGGCATAGGGAAACCAACCGAGCGAGAAGGAGGACGACTCCGGACTAACGGTGGGATTGATTTCGCCCGGACCACTGTTATCCATGCTGCTGACATGATAGACGCCTGCGGCCGAATAGGGAGCCACGTCATTGTCGATGGCTGCAAGGTTGTTGTGGACCACCGCGTTGGTGGTGAGAAGCAACCCAGAGTTAAAGGAGAGTGCTGCGCCGTTGATGTTGACTGCGATGTCACCGGGAACCACGCCAGGGGAGTCGAAAGCCCGGGGCGTTGCGCTCGAGGAGGCGACGCTCCACACCGCCGGATTGGCTGCGGGAGCACCCAAAGCGAGTTCAGCGTCACCTCCATCGAAGATCCCTGTGGAATAGCCTGGAACAGTCGCCGACGCAAACGTCATATTCACGATCAGCGTGCTGTCGATGCGAGACGTCTCACCGCCATTGTCCGTCACCACCGCCACCAACCGGCGCGTTCCTACCGGTGGGTTCACATAAGTAAAGGAAAACGGTGCCGTCGTCGATTTGCCGATCGAAACCCCGTTGTCGAAATACTCCACTTGTGCCACCGTGCCGTCGGGATCGCTGGTCGTGACGGTTAGAATCAAGGGCTGGTTGTTGAGGAGGTTGATGCCATTCGTCGGCGAAGTTATAGCAATCGTCGGCTTGGCGTTGTTAGTGAAACTCATGCCTGCCGTCCGCAAGGGTGAACCGCCGAAGGTGCCGACCGTAGCTGCGGAGCAGGTGCTGGTGACCGTGGTGCCCGTGGCTTCGGCAAACGCCCAGCGGGCAACAAGGCCGCTGGCGGAGCTGATTTCCGAGTTGATCGTCTGGCGGATCTCCGCTTCGGTGCGGGCCAGGTTCCAGATCCGGACTTCGTCCATGAAGCCGCCGAAGGCACCTTCTCCGAGGCCGTTGGAGTTCATCGCGGTGGCGATGGACGCATGCTGGATGCTGTCCGCTCGCGGCTTGAGACCACCCGCGTTGCGTGTGGCTTCGAGGTTGCCGTTCAGATAGAGCTGCCAATTGGTGCCGTCAAAGGTGGCCGCGGCGTGCTGCCACACGTCGTAGGGAACCGCGGTGATCCCGGCGACCGGCACATTGACGCCGCCAGCGCCTTCGAAGTCGGCACAGAGCACGCCATCGCTATCTCGGATGCCTAGAAACCAATTGGTGTCGAGGGTGGAGTTATCCGCCTGATTGCGGCCTTTCGCAACGAGTGGAATCGCAATGACGCCGCCTGTGCCGGTCGTGGTGGCAATCCCCTTGGTTTCGCGGCGGAACCAGGTCTCCAGAGTGAACGTGGACAGTTTCAGTTCGGCTGCATCGCCCAGGGCAATTTGGTCTGAAATACCATCAAAATAGAGACCGCTGCTTCCCGCCGCAGGGACCACAGAGAATGCCATCGGTTCGCTGGTGACGAACGCGCCGTTGCTATCAGTCATCACCGCAGTTAGAACAAAGTTCCCCAATCGGCCGGCCGGATAATCAAAGGAGTAGGGTGAAGTGGTGGCGGTCCCGACTAACATCCCATCCACCAAAAACTCGACCTTGGCAACGGTGACCGGTTCGATCACCATGGCTTCCGCTTGGAATGAAATCGGTGTGCCTTGCACATGACGGGACGCCGCCAGCGGACTGACAACTGCCACTGGCACCGCCGGGCTGGAAACCACCCGGATCAGCGGGCGGTAAGTCACGTTGGTGGCTCCATTGGTGAAGACCTGCCAACCGTTGGGCGTTCCTGAGCCAATATAGAGTCCATAATTCGGGGCACCGCTGGCCCAGCTCTTGACGGCCGCGCTGATGTCCACGTCAACCACCTCGCAGTCCTGCATGCCCGTGAAGGTGGCGATGGCAGGCGTGACCTGGCCCGCGCTCAGCATGGCACCCGCAACACCGGCGAAGTCCGTGTAGACGCTCGTTTCAGTGAACGGCACCAACAATCGATGAACGGTGAACGGCCCAGGACTATCGGAAGAGGTGCTCGAAAATCCAGAGACTATCTTGAGCGTGGCAGCTTCGATCTTCCTCCCCAGCAATGCGGTTTCCACTCCTCCAAAGCGGATCATGGTGGAAATATCCGGCTCCAGCGTCGGCGGATTCACACCGTCAATGAAACTTTCCTGCACGCTGCTTCCGACAATCGTCGTATACACCGGCGGATTCACCAACGGCGTCGGCGCGCTGTAAAATACTTGGGTGCCACCCGCATAACCATTGAACCCTTGCTGGAATTCATCGACCTGAATGCCATCGCCCTGAAGATAGGTAATCTCAAGTTTGGGACGCAAACTTACGGTGGATCCGGTGGTATTAAAACTCCACCCATCGGTCCCTTGGTCGCTGCGAATTCCCATCCCGTAGTTTGGACTGCCGTCCACCCATGACTGCACGGCGCGGGTCACATCGGCGGAGACCACCGTGGCCGTCGAGGCGGCGGTCATTCCCTCGAAGCTGCCCAAAATCCAATCCACATCACCCGCGAGCCCGTCGGCACCAAAATCGGTTTTCACACTGGAAGTGCTGTCGAACGCCCGCGTCAGACGATAGACCGTGAAACTGTTGCCGCTTTGCGCATTGCTATGGGTTTTGGTCACCACAGTTAGCTTTGCACTAACGATCTTCGCGCCCGCCGGAATCAGCGTTTCCACCCCTCCGAAGCGGATTAACCCCTGAGTGTATCCCGCGTCGTTGAGCGTGGTGGCCCCACCGTCAATATAATAGGTCGTCTGGCCGGTAACCGTGCTGCCGTCCAGTTCGCCGGCCGGACCAATGCGCCGGTCAAAGGTGCCGGCATAGCCGTTGACCCCGTTCTGGAAGGTGACGCTGACCGGAGTCGTCGTCGCAGCAGTCGCCGCGAGCTGCAATCCCAGCAGCGCCGCCACCACCCGTTGGTGAAAATGTCGAGTTATCATGATTTATGAGTGTCTGGTGTAATATAGTTAGTCTCGCTTGATGTCGCCGTTAGAGTGGCAACGCGTTCAACCTATTTCTATCACAGTGGTTGTAACGCTTTCATTTGTGTCAATTTCGTTGCTTTCCATGTGACGAAATTGACACCATTTTCCGCTACATAAGCCGGTAGGTGACGTCAGAATTTACAGGCATGAAGTTCCCTTCAATATTCACATATTTTTTACTAGTCACTCTGCCGCTTGCCGCACAAGAACCGGTGAAGCATACCCTCCGCGTGTTGCCACTTGGTGATCCACCGCCTTTCGTTCAAGAGATGCGCGATGGGGCCCGCTACGAGGTGCCACCTCCTGCCGGAGTGATTCCGCCCCGGATGGTGATCATTCCGGCACCAGCCAAGGCCGGGGGGGTGCAGCCAGCCAGCCAACCGCCCCTCCGATTGCGTCTTGGTAGGCCATCGGCCCCGGTGACCCTGACTGATCCCCAGCAACGGCGGGTCGAGTTGAATCTGGAACAGGGCACCAACTGGCTAAACGTCCCGCTGGACCCCTGTGGCTCCAGCCTGGCACTGGTGTGGCGCTGGGGAAAGAATTGGAGTCAAGCCCGCACACTGGTGCTGCCGGACGACTCCGCAGCACGGGCAGAGGGCAATGTTCAATTCGCTAACCTAACAGCATCCTCGATGGGTGTGGTGTTTGGCACCGAAAAGCTCCGGCTTGAGCCCGGCATGACCTTCAGCCGCAAGCTCACTGCCGATGCCCCGGCCACATCCGTGGAGATCCTGTACCCCTCGCCGACGGGCGGTTTCAAGCTCTGCCTTTCAACCCGACTCGACGCCACCCCAGGAGTTTTCAGCCGACTCCTCATTTATGCTGCGGATGGTCACAATCCCCGTCTTCCAGTGAAGGTTCTCCGACTCGACGAGCCAAGTTGAATAGTCTCATGATCCAGAGCATATCTGGCAGTCATCACCGGCATGCACAAAGGCCGGCTGCACGGCGACGAAAGCCATAAATAGTTGTTGCTCGTTCGATCGGTATTTGCAATACACTTGGCCTGTGCCAACTGCTGACACAGGCACGGCCGACCTGCATCTATCTATCAAATTTTAACCGACTCATCCCCAACATGAACCGTAAAATGATGAAACACACAGGCATGTTTCTAACCTCGGCACTGCTCGGCATGATGTTCGGTGCTGCGTCCGCGAGTGCCGATCCCCTGGAAAAGGATTTTGTGGCACCGCCAGACGCGGCGCGGCCGGGGGTTTACTGGTATTTCATGGACGGCAACTTCAACGGTCCAGAGATGCTCAAGGATTTGGATTCGATGAAGGAGGTGGGGCTGGGCAACGCACTGTTTCTGGAAGTGGATGCGGGTGTGCCACGCGGCCCGGTGAAGTTCATGAGTGAGGAATGGCAGAACTTGGTAACCAACGCCTTTCATTATGCCGAACGCTTGGGGATTGATATCACTTTGGGCGCGGGACCGGGGTGGTGCGGCAGCGGCGGCCCCTGGGTCAAACCGGAACAGTCGATGCAGCACTTGGTGTCCAGCAGCGTGGACACCAAAGGTCCTGCCAAGTTTGATGGCGTCCTGCCCATGCCAGCGCAACGAATCGACGCCTGGCATAACATGGCAAATCCATTCTACGAGGATGTGGTGGTTTACGCGTTTCCCAAATGCAACCCGGTCATCACAGACATTGACGAGAAGGCACTCTACGGGCGCAATCCGTTTTCGTCCATGCCAGGCGTCAAGGCATATCTTCCAGCGCCGACAATCTTCCCGGAACCCGATAAGTCCAACGTGATAGATCCGGCCAAACTCATCGACCTAACCAGCCGGTTGCGGGCGGATGGCAAACTGGCCTGGGATGTGCCGGCCGGGGAGTGGACGATTTTGCGGATGGGGCGCCGCTCGACGGGTGCCAACACGCGGCCTGCGCCCGTGGCTGGCACGGGTTTGGAGCACGATAAATTTGATCCGGCCGCGCTGGATGAACACTTCGCCAACTATTGCGGCAAATTGCTAACAAAGCTTGGGCCGCGGGCCAAGCAACACGGATGGACCGCAGTTCACCTCGACAGTTGGGAGATGGGAGCCCAGAACTGGACCCCGAAGTTCCGTGAGGAATTCCGCAAACGCCGCGGCTACGACCCGCAGCCGTTCTTCGTGACCTTCAGCGGCCGCGCCGTCAAGAGTGTGGCCGAATCGGAACGCTTCCTCTGGGACATGCGGCTCACCACCCAGGAATTGATTGTGGAAAACTATGCAGGACACCTCAAGGAGTTAGGGCGAAAAAACGGCCTAGAACTTTCCATTGAGCCTTATGACATGAATCCCACCGCGGACCTGACGCTGGGCTCGGTGGCGGACGTGCCGATGTGCGAGTTTTGGAGTGCTGGCATGGGGTTTGATTCGTCCTTTAGTTGCATCGAGGCCTCCTCGATCGCCCACACGATGGGCCGCCCGATCGTAGCGGCTGAATCCTTCACCGCCGCTAGCGATAGCTGGCAACAGTATCCCTGGTCGATGAAGAACCAGGGCGATTGGGCTTTGTGCATCGGCGTCAACCGCTTTGTCTATCATACCTTTGCGCACAAGCCGTTAGGCGATGATTGCCGTCCGGGCATGACCATGGGGCCGTACGGCGTGCATTGGGACCGTGGTCAGAGTTGGTGGCCGCTGGTCAAGGATTACCACCAGTATATCACCCGCTGTTCTCATCTCCTGCGCCAGGGCGTGACCGTGTCTGATGTGCTCTATCTGACGCCGGAAGGGGCCCCTCACGTATTCCGACCTCCGCCCAGCGCCCTGAGTGGCAGCGCTCCACTGGCCGACAAGAAGGGATATGGCTTCGACGGATGTGCGCCTAACATTCTAATAGAGCGTGCGGAAGTGAAGGACGGCCGCATCGTCTTTCCGGGCGGCACCTCCTACCAGTTGTTGGTCCTGCCGCGTAGTGCCACCATGACGCCGAAGTTGTTGGGAAAAATCATTCAGCTCGTCCAAGCCGGTGCTGTGGTGTATGGTGCCGCGCCCGTTGCCTCGCCGAGCTTGAGCGGCTATCCGAAATGTGATGCCAAGGTGCGCGAGTTGGCAGAGAGCCTATGGGGCACGCCTAACTCGGGAGTGCGGCAGCTTGGCAAGGGACGCATCATTCCAGATTCAGCCGTTGATTTCAGGAAGGACAACCAAGTGGCCGACGCGCCCATGCTGCCGAATGTGGGAAGTTGGATCTGGTTTGATGAAGGAAACCCGACAGCCTCCGCTCCGGTCGGCGATGTGCACTTCCGATATACTTTGGATATCCCGGATCTCGCGTTGGTGAAGAAGGCAAGGATCGAAGCCACCGCTGACAATTCCTTCGCTCTCAAGATCAACGAGAAGCTGGTTCTATCAGGCGACAATTTCCACATCATCTATGCGTCGGATGTCTTATCGGCACTGCGTCCGGGCAAGAATACGATCACCGTTCTGGCTAACAACACTGGGCCTGATGCCAATCCCGCCGGTTTCATTGCCGCCATCCGCTTGACCAAAGCCGATGACTCTCAGGAAGTGATCAGCACCGACCAGCGGTGGAGTGCCAGTCGCAACGCTGCTGATTGGGCTGCCGCAAAGCTGCTCGGCCCGGGAAATATGCCACCCTGGCAACTGAGCGGGTCAGCAGCCCCCGAGGCCGACCTCTATCCCGCCTATGCGACGACCGCCGCCTTGTTGGAGAAGATGAACGTCCCTCCGGATTTTCAAGCCGACGGGCCGGTTCGTTATGCGCATCGCGAGACCGCCGATAAAGATATCTACTTCATTACCAACACCACGAGCGGCAGGGTCAAGACCACCTGCACATTCCGTGTCGAAAAGGGCAGGCCACAGTTATGGGATCCGGTGACTGCGGAGATCCGTGCGCTGCCGCAATTCATCCATCAAGGGAAAACGACCACCGTGCCGGTCACGTTGGAACCGCATCAGAGTTTCTTCGTGATTTTTTCCCGCGAGGGGCCAGCCAGTGCCGAGGAGGCAACCAAGGGCGTGAATTTCGGAGGGACGACGTCTGTCGCAACGTTGGTCGGCGACTGGGATGTCGCGTTCGATCCCAAGTTCGGCGGGCCGGTGAAGGCCAATTTTAAG
>CAIQXC010000253.1 GCA_903875675.1 Akkermansiaceae bacterium | reverse complement strand
GCCATAGGGATCGCTGGACCAGACTTCGTCGCCCCATTTTTCCAGCGAGAATGGAGGATTGGCGATGACGCAGTCGAAGGTGGCGAGGCTGTCGCCGAGGAAGAAGGCGGGATTCCTCAAAGTGTCGCCGCGCACGATCTGGAAATCCGCCGCGCCGTGCAGGAAGAGATTCATGCGGGCGATGGCGGAGGTGGTGAGGTTTTTCTCCTGGCCGAAGAGCTTGCCCCAGAGCGTGCGGACATCGCCCCGCGTTTCCTGCACGTGGTGGATGGCCTCCAGCAACATGCCGCCGGTGCCGCAGGTGGGGTCGTAAATCGAATCGCCCTCGCGAGGGTCGAGGATGTTCACCATGAGCCTAACGACAGAGCGCGGGGTGTAGAACTCGCCGGCCTTCTTGTTGGTGACGTCGGCGAACTTCTTGATCAGGTATTCGTAGGACTGGCCGAGGATGTCCACCTTGGCATGAGAGTTTCCCAAGGAAATCCGGGAGAAGTGTTCGATCAGGTCGCGCAGCAGGGCGTCTGAGAGACGGTCTTTGTTCGTCCACTGGGCATCGCCGAAAATGCCGTAAAGCGTGTGGGGGTTCGCCTGCTCGATGCCACGCAGAGCATTCTGGAGCGCTTGCCCGACATTCTTGGCGACTTTGCGCGCGTCCCGCCAGTGACTGCCATCCGGCACCTGGAAACCGTAGTTTTCTGGAAACAGGGCGGCTTCCTCGTCACCATCGAACTCCTTCATCGCCGCATCGTATTCCTCATCATGCACGTCCGAGATGCGCTTGAAGAACAGGAGCGGGAAGACGTAGGTCTTGAAATCGGCGGCATCGACCGGGCCGCGTAGGATGTTCGCGGCTTCCCAAAGGTGGGATTCAAGCTTGGTTAGAGTGAGTGACGACACGCGGGATTGGAAGGTTTCAGGCGATCTGGTTGTGGTCCTCCGGGACCGGATTCGTACCGGCACTCAGGTCGTAGGGGCATTCTGTTGGGACGATAAGGAGCACAGGAGTAGAAAAGCGGGGAATCTGATAGCTGGGAAGGGTAAAACGGCGGGGCAGGAGCATTGGATTTGGGAGTGTTACGGTGTGCTTAAACGGACAATTCCAAAAGAACCCGATTATCGGGTGAAGAGATGATTCTGCGGGCAAACTCCTTGTTACCTCCCAAGCTGGCGGACCATCGGTACTCCCCTGTGTCCTTGGCGAGGATTTCCACCAGCGGATCCAGGTCTTCGTGACTGCAAAACTGCAAAAATTCCAGTCCAGGGTCGTCGCGGTATTTGAGTGGAATCATGCGGGGGGAAGATTGTGGGTTTCAGATGGACGGTGGAAGATGGAAAAAGGATGCGATGGCGGCGCGGAGCGCCGGAGGGCGCAGCCCATTGCCGAAAATGGGGGCGAGGGAGGCGAGGATCTTCGGCCATTCTGGAGAGTCTTCGGGGAATGCGCGGAGGAACGCCGTGATGTCGGTGGGAATGGGCTCCGGCAACTCCGGGCCGGGTTCCTCGGGCAGGGTGGCGGCGAGGCGGAAAACATCGCTGCGGTGTTTGTCGATGTCCTTGGAATCGATGGTTTCACCCTCGGCTCGGCGGCGGGTGAGATCGAGCCAGGCGTGGGCCTTGAGCGGGATCAGCGCGGTGGCGTTGGCGAAGCCGAGACCGTCACGGGCTTGATATTGGGTGCGGATGAGATCGTAGTAAGCGTCGTTCAGCAGGATGGCGGACAGGCTTTGTGGCCCGGAGGCGGTTTCCACCGGGATGATTCCCTGACCGGGCGCGAGTTCGATTTCCACGGCGCTGCGGGTGAAGAGTTCCAGCATGAATGGGAAGTCCTCGCGGGTGGGTTTTGCGAAGCGATAGAGAATGGGGCTGCCACTGCTGCGCTGGCGGATCTCGTAACCGCCCTCCTCGATGAAGGCCCGCATGGCGGCGACGAAATCGCGGTTGAGGATTTCCACGATGAGGACCATGTCCAAATCCTTGGTGGCGCGGAACTCGAGGCGGTTGTCGGCGAACCACTGGTCGCAAGCGACCCCACCGATGAGGACGAAGGCACCTTCAAAGCGCCGGAAACGTTCGCGGAAGATTTCGAGACCTCTCACCATGGAAATTCGTTGATGAGGAGTTCGAGTTGCTGCTGGACCCGCTCGTCCGGGAAGTCGCGCAGGCTGAGAAAGAGGGACAGCGGATCGACGGATCCGTTATCGGCGAAAAGTTGGGGATTGTAGGCCCAGACTTCCATTTTCAGATCCGCGTCCTCCGGGCCGGGGCAGCCGCGGAAGTTTCCGCGTTCGAGATTGACCTGAAACCCTTCCGACTGGAGCGCGAAGGTGGGCAGCCGGTCATCCGCGATCATGGTGCGGCGGCTGAGGGCGGTCAGGCCTGCCTGAAGCGCGGGGTGTCCGGGTTTTTCTCCCTGGATCCAGACGGTTTTAGCGACTGGCGAGGAAAGCAATGGGCGGGCCGCGTCCCAGAGCTGGCGACCTTCCGTGGTGAAGTGAAGCGCCACGGAGCGGCCGATGCGCTTGGGTTCGCAAAGTCCGCCGTGAGTAACTCGGACTTCACCTTGGTGAGCATGACGGGCGAGTAGCCGATTCTTTCCGCGATTTCCCGCAGGGGCAGGTTTTCCAGCGGCTGGCGCTGGAGGTGGTAGAGCAAAACGCATTGGGCGGCTGGTGTGAGGGGTTTGCCGGCCTTGGGCTTGGGCTGGCGGAATCGTTCGCGCAGGTCGATCAAGGCCGTGGGTAGGAATATCTGGCTGCCGGGGACGATAAACGGAAGACCGCAGCGGACCATGCGGTTGCGGACGTACGAGGGCAGCGCTGGCAGGACCAGCACGATAGGCTCGCCGGCCTGGG
>CAIQXC010000252.1 GCA_903875675.1 Akkermansiaceae bacterium | reverse complement strand
TCAGATGAAAGATCTGATGTTTCAAAACCTAGCCAGTAGAAACTACCGAGTGTTGCAGACATGACAGCTAACCCATTGGAACTTCGCGGAAGGCACCGCGTTAACAACATGAACCCGGAGGCTGCCTTGGAGGCCGATGGATGGGGAAACGTCATGGCTGAAGCGTACACAGGGAATTCCATAGGCCACAGGGCGGCTCGCGCCCGCCTGAAGGTTGATCTACAGATGCCCAGAGAAGCATTTTGTAGCCTCAAACGCCGTGCAGCACCGGGAATCGACGGTGTGACCTACGGTGAGTATGCGGGAAACCTCGATGAAAACCTGTTGCGATTGGTAATGCGCTTCAAGCAGGGGACATCCCGCGCCCGACCCGTCAAGCGCCGGTGGATTGCCAAAACGGGAAGCAGTAAAATTCGACAAAATTCACCCGGTGGGAGTCGGAGAGCAGCGGGAAGTTCACCTTCCTCGGCTTCGACATTTATTGGGCGAAGGGCTGGCGCAATCCCAAGGCTAGGAATGTGAAACGAAGAACCAACGCCAAGAAGTTCCGGTCCAAGCTTGCGGAGCTTAAGGAATGGCTCAAGAAAGCGCGGAGCTTACCCCTCCGTGACATTGTCGCCACCCTCAAGCGCAAATTGCAAGGACACTTCAACTACTACTGTGTAATCGGCAATTCGGAGCGCACCAGCGCTTACTCGTACGAGGTTGTCCAACTGGTTTACAAATGGCTCAATCGGCGGAGTCAGCGCAAAAGCTTCACGGCGGAGTCCTTCAAGGCCGCCTGGGAGCGCTGGCAGATGCCACAACCCCGAGTCAACGAAAAGCCCCTGCCGAAATCCGCTCGACAAATCCAGCCTTGCCCCGCATGATCAAGTCCATTCAACCAGCCCCAATGATGATCGTCGTTTCAATTGCGTGCTTTCCTGAGGAGCCCGCTGCGGTAATTCCGCACGCCGGGATCTGCGAGCGGGGCGTCGGTCAACCGGCGTCCCTACCTTAATCTCGGAAGAATGAGAATTCGTCGGGAAGCTGACAGATCTTAGGCGATTCAGGTTTCGATGCCTGAAAACGCCGCTCTGAAGGATTGACGTCAACCGGATTGAAAGCTAGTTTGGCTCCGGACAAGCACTTGCAAATGAACATTTCACTTACTCCAGAGCTGGAAAGCCAAATCAGGATCAAGGTTGATTCGGGGCTCTACCAGAGTGCCAGCGTGCTCGTGGCGGAGTCGCTGCAACTTCTGCTCAAACGTGATGCGATGCGCCAGCACCTGATAGCCGAAGTCACGCTCGGGGCCGATCAACTTGAGCGGGGCGAGGGGGTTTGGGTCCATACCGAGGACGAATTCCTGAATCTTGCCCGTGCCACACCATGAAGCTCGTCTTCTCCCCGGCCGCAGTCCAGGACCTGCAATCGATTGCTGAATACACCTCCCGAACCTGGGGCGATGAGCAGGAGACGCTCTATCTGAAGGGACTGTGGGCGAAGCTGGACCTAATGCTGGATCGACCTGAAAATCAACGACCAAGGCATGATCTGGCAATTGACTGCTATTCGGAGAGATATGGGAAACATGTGATTTTCTTCAGTATTCTCAGAGAGACACTTCAAGTGATCCGAATCCTCCATGGTGCCATGGACTTCAGCGTCCATATTTTTGAGGATCCTGAGAAATGAGCATGGCAGGAGGG
>CAIQXC010000251.1 GCA_903875675.1 Akkermansiaceae bacterium | reverse complement strand
TGTTCTTGCCTTCACGATCGGCGATGGTTCGCTTGAGCTCCAGCGCCTCAGCCGCCAACTTTGCCCGCTCGTCCTCCTTGGCTCGAGCAGTTCCGGTGGCTTCTTCATAGCCGGCTTTCCACTTCTCGAGCGCAGCGGTGGTTTCTTCGAGGTGCTTGTCGCGGTCCGCCAGCTTTGTAGTTAGAGAAGCTGCCGCCTTATCGGCCGCCTTCTTGTCGCTGGTCGATTGTTCGATCAAGGATGCGTTGCGCTTTTCGAGTTCGGTGATTTTGGCGGCGAGTTCGGTGCTCTTCTGCTCGGCGGCGGCCTGAGCGGCTTGGGCGTTGGTGCCTTCGGTTTGTGCGCTGCGCAGTTGCAGCGTCACGGCGCGCAGCTGTGCGAGCAGTTTCTGGCTGGGGTCCGGAGCCTCGGCGGCTTTTGTAGCTGATGTTAGGACGGCTCCGAGCAGCAGCAGGTTGAGAAGTGATTTCATGATGTTAGAACTTGGCATGGAGGTCGATTTGGAGGATGTCCGACTTGAGTGGAGGCCCGGCAATTTCGCTAGAGCTCATCCAGCCCAGGCCGACGCGCACGGCCGGTGAGAGGGCGACTGAGCCGCCGAGAGTGAAGCCCTGGAGGTTGGTGCCGCCGCCGCCAAAGTCTGAATCGGTGAACCCGTCCACCACGGCATCGCTCTCAACGTAGCGGTAGCCGAAGCCCGCCTGCCAATCCCCTAACGTTTCCAGGGCCGGCTTGCCGACCTGGAGGGTGAGGTTCCAAGCGAGGTCGCCACCGCCGAAGCCGCCGCCGGAGCCGAGGTTGTTGACGGCTTTCTGGTTGATGGCGGATTTGTTGAAGGCGACGTTTTTGGTGGCTTCTCCTAGCAAAGAAACCCGCAGCGGATCGAAGGAGTCGTAGTCGAGCTTACCGGTGACGGTGACGTTGCGAAATGGAGTGGCGAGGCCGTAGTACTGGAATTGGTTGATGGTGCCGAAGTTGTTAGCGGCGGTGGGCACGATGTCGCGCAGCGCCATGTAGGTGTTGCCGCGTTGGGCGAAGCTCGGGCGGGTGGTGTCGGTGTTGCCGGCGTCGCTGGCGGTTAGGGGAGTGAACGGCGAGGACAGCCGGCCCGCGATGTTCGTGAAGTCATAGTAGGAGATTGCGAGCTTGGCGTTCAGATCTTTGTTGATCTTCCAATCGATGCCAAGCTGGGCACCGCTGAGCCACTTGTCGGTGCTGGCAAACTTGGCTGGCTGGTTAGAAGCAAAGTTGAGATCGGTGTTGTAAATCGGGAAGCAGCCTGCCGAGAAAAACGTGGAGACGCGATCCGTGAGTTTCACCTTGCCGCGCAGTGCCGCGCCGTCGAAGCCGATATCCGGATCCCACTGGACGCCGGTGCAGAAGAATGGGTTGACGAATCTGCCTAGCAAAAATGTGAGTTCCTCGCCATCGCCTGGGCCGGCGTCATAGCTGACGAATGCTTTGTCGAGCCAAACGGCGTATTTGGAGAAAGAGCCGCCGGAGCTACCGAGGGTTTGGTTGAGTGAGGTTGGCGTGCTGCTATCACCGGTGCCGAGGCAGAGGCCGGCGTTGAAACCATCGCCCAACATCATTTCGGTGCCGGCCCGGGCATACAAGCGGGCTCGCTGGCGGTTTTGATCGACGTTGTATTGCGGGGAAAACTGGTTGCCGGAGGTGTCGAAGGGTGAGCCGGTGTTGATGACATTAAAGTTAGGGAATGCCCCGGTGTTATCATTGCCGGACGGAAAGAAGGTGCCGTCGTAGCGCACCCGGATGTCGCCGTATGGCCGGAACTTCGAGGTCCACTGCGCCGCCGGCTTGTCACTCCATTTCTCCTCGTGGGCTTGGGCCATGAGGTCTTGTTTGATTTGGTCGCGCATCTGGTTG
>CAIQXC010000250.1 GCA_903875675.1 Akkermansiaceae bacterium | reverse complement strand
TGTCCTGAGGCTTGTCCTGAGGCTTGTCCTGAGGCTTGTCCTGAGGCTTGTCCTGAGGTTTGTCCTGAGGTTTGTCCTGAGGCTTGTCCTGAGGCTTGTCCTGAGGCTTGGATTTAGGACTGCTGGGGGGGGTGACAATCACCGTGCCGGTTCCTGCGTTGGCTTTGGGCAAATCGGGATGGGTCGCGCGATATTCGGTGTCGCGGGGCATCACGAGCAAGTTGCCGGTTCTCAAACCGTCGTCAACAGGGGGTTTTGGGATAGGTTCCGGGGGGGCGCTAGGGGTGTCCGCCGTGGGAGCAGGAGTGGGCGGCGGAGTGGCGGAGTGGCCCTTTTTGAAGGAGGCGCACCCGGCCAGCGCACAAGCGCAGGCGACGGCGGCGAGGGTTGGAGGGCGAATCATCATTGGGGTGGCACGCACGGGCTCTTGGGTTTGGCAAGAATGGGCTGACACCCGGAAACAAAGCGTTTTGCGGGGTTGTGTGCAAGGCGGAATCTTGAGGTGGAGTCAATCCAGTGGATGAATGGGGATGGTTGGGTGGGTGCCCGATGGCCGCAAGGAAGATAAACGAGCCGGAGTGCGTCTCTAGCCTTGTCTTGCGTCCCGGGTGTTGTTGTCTTGGGCTTTCCATCCCACGTTGTGCCATGGCCCGTCCCTTCACCCTTGTCTTAGAAACCTCCACCCCGCAGGCGTCGCTGGCCTTGGCCGGGCCTCTTCATGGCGTGACGGAGCGCGAATTTGCCAGCGATCGAAGCCACCACGGGTGCTTGTTCGGCCCCTTGGCTGAGTTGCTGGAAAGCGCCGCCGACGGGTATCTGGAACGGGTGCTGGTAGGCAGCGGACCCGGCAGCTACAGTGGCACCCGGGTGGGCATCGCCGCGGCCCAAGGCGTGGCGCTGGCCCGGGAGTGCCCGGCTGTGGCACTGCCTTCGATTTTGGCGTTGCCTGCGGCGGTCGGGCCGGATGGCTGTTGGGTCATCGGCGATGCGCGGCGCGGCGGCTATTGGATCGCGCGGGTTGCGGCCAGCCGGATGGAGGAGGAGCCGCAGCTCACCGATGGTGCGGAACTCATTGCGGCCGTAGCCTGCGCCTTAGAGTGTGGACTGGCGGTGGTGTCCTTTGAAGAGCCAGCGCGCTTTCCCTTGCCTGGGAGTTTGGCGGCCGGGGTAGCGCAGGAGTTTCCCTCGGCCGCGCGGCTTTGGCTGGCCTGGACACTGGCCACCGAGGCTACCCAATTGATGTGGGCCGCTGCCGCCCCGCAGCCGATCTATCTGAAGCCGCCGCACATCACTCCGGCGAAGCGGCCGTGGCCGGTGCCGTTGTGATTTGGCGCAAGGCGGCGAGGGTCACGCAATTTTTGATGACCATCTGCAGCGGTCCCTGGTCTTTGGCGTCCGGCTTGGTCGGCGGGCCGTAATAGATGGATTGGGTGGCGGATACCATGCCCACCACGGCCCCATCGGCACTGAAGACGGGACCGCCAGAGGATCCCTGTGCGAAATCTGCGGTGACCGACATGCGGATGGATCCCGGTTGCGGGCCGCGCTGGGGCGATTTCATATAGCGTGCGACTTCCCCGGACGAGCGGAAAAAACACCGGTGGTCGGGATGGCTGATGATGGATACTTTGTCGCCCACCTCCGCCACGTTGCCCAGCGTCAGCGGGATGAGGTCCTTCGCATCCACCCGGAAGACCGTCACATCGTCCATCGCATTAGTCGCCACAATCTCTAACACCCGGTAAACTTTGCCGTCCACGCCGCACACCCCCCATGCCGCCCCTTCGGCTTTCTCGAACACATGGTGGTTGGTGACCATCAGGCCGTCGGCGGTGAGGCACCATGCCGTGGCACTAGCGGCTGGGTGCCAGTGCTCGCACTTGCTGCACTTGAACACCGAGCCGATGACGAACACGCTCTTCACCTGTGCGGTGTATCCATCGGCTTTTTGTGAGGCACCTGGCAACTGAACGCCTACGCTCGCCGGTGCGTCCTTGGACGCCTTGGCCAGAGTGCTGCCATCGGTGGCTTGGTTGGCATCTGCCATGGCCCCGAGTTGCTGTGTGAGGGTGTCGAACAATTTTTCGTCATCCATGATGAGTGGCTCGGCATGCGCCTGCCCCCACAAAATAAGTCCAAACCCAATCATCCAAGCCACACGTTGCATGTTCCCCGAGCGTCAGTCATTGCACCGTTTCTCTAAAAATTTGTCGGTATTGGCAGCTCGCCTATTGGGTTTTGAGGGTCCCGGTTCCTTTGAGAGACTTGGGCGTGTTGGCCGCGCTGTAGCTGCCGGCCGGCTGGGGCTTGCCATCGATGATGAGCTTGCCGACATGCATCTCGCCTTTGAAGTTCAGGGCCAGGGTGGCATCACTGGCAATCGTGACATCGGTTTTGTCACCGAGGCTGCGGGCGGTGGCAAGCACCAAGGTGCCTGCGGTGATGGTGGTGGGGCCTGTGTAGCTGTTAGTTCCGGAGATCGTCCAGGTGCCGCTGCCGGATTTGGTTAGGGCAGTGGTGGCCTTGTCGCTGCGGTCGAAGGGGTTGACGAGATTACCGGCGAGTTCGCCGCTGCCGGTGGTGTCGCCCTTGAGCGCAATGACCTTGTTCGCGCTGTGGCCCGAGAGCACGAATGGGCTGGTGAGCTTGAAGAGGCCGGAGCCCGACTGATCGAAGGTAACGGTGAAATTTTTACCTGCGAGATTCATCACGCGGTCGGATGATTCGCCGGAGCCGGTATAGATGAGGGAGCAGGGGAGGTCGCCACTGCCGATGGCGATCTCGCCGGTCTCGACGTCGGTGGGGGCACCGAGGTTGCTGGTGGGTTTGCCTTTGCCGAAGCTGTTGAGAGACGAGACGCTGAGCGAGCCGCCCTCCAGGAGGGTTTGTCCGGTATAGCTATTTTTGCCAGAGATTTGCAGGGTTCCGGTGCCACATTTTTTCAGCAGGAAAGCGCCGCCGCCGGGACCTTTCGAGTTAGATATGTCGGCGGTGATCGTGACGGGTTCCTTGGCGTTGGTGGTGTCCAAACAGATCACAGCGCGTTCCATCAGGCCGTTGTTATGGATTGATGTTGTTAGATTCTTGAGGAATGCGGTGGTTTGGGTGCCGGTGAATTCGCCGGGGCCGCCGACGCAGAGTCGGAGCGTGGCCGTCGGGGCGACGGTGATTTTTGCGGGCGTCCATTGGGTGGTATCGCCGTTATAGAGTGAAGCGGCTTTGAGGATGCGCAGCGTGCCTCGAGTGACGGTGGTTGGGCCGGTGTAGGTGTTGGTGCCGCTGAGCGTCACTTGGCCCGAGTTGACCAGGCCGAAGCCGCCGTAGTTGCCGATCTGATTGAAGCCGCCGGGGCCGCTCATTGAGGCGCTGATCAAGAAGTCCGCATAGGAGGTGATCCGGGTGTTTCCGTTCAGCGTGATGGTTCCGCCCCAACTGTCGCCGAATCCGTTGTTCGCATTGATCTCGCCGCCGTTCAATATCAGTGGCGTCTCCCCGTTGACGTGCTCAAGGCCCAGTCGCCCGCCTTCGTTGAGCGTGATCGGACCCGAGCCAAGTCCCTCGTTAGCCACATACATGCAGAGGCCGCCGTGGTTGATGGTGGTGCCGCCGCTAAATGTATTTTTCGCGTTGTCCAGACGCAGTGTGCCTTCACCGGTTTTGATCAAGCGCCCACTGCCCGATACCAGCCCGGGAAGCATCACTTGCCCGTCTCTAACGGCCACGTCAACCGTCAAATCGCCCGCCAGTTTGATGGGCGCGGCAATCTGAGCCACGCTTTGGGAGCTCTGGGTGATGCGGGGTGGGTTGGCTGCACCGTTGGCGGTGAAGGCCAGGCTCTTGCCTTCAATTTTCACCGTTGGACCCGAGAAGATCAACTGATTGATCACGAAATCCTCGTGCAAATCGTTGGTCAGGGAAAAATTGCCCGGCTTGTCAAAGGTGAAGACGTAGTCAGCCTGACCGGCAGCCTGCGGGGCTGCACTTGATGTCAGATTGTTAGTCCATTTCGCCGCGTCACTCCAGTTGCCGGCCTCGCCCTTGTTCCAGGTGAACCCATTGGGCTGGTCCGCGTGAATCGCCTTCACGGCGGCGACTTCCTCCTTGGCCTTGGGAGCTAGCGGCATGTTTTCGCTAGGCTGCTGCGCCGCCGCTTGGGAAATGACCGGGACAACAGCCGGCTTTTCCTCCGTGGCTAACACCGGCGGCGACGCGTCCTTGAATTCATTAGCCGTGGGCGGGAGTTTCGCTGCTTTTGCCGGGTCGATATACTCTGCGAGGTCGCGCAGGGCGATGACCTTGTAGTGGTTGTCCTTCAAATACTGCATCTGAGCCTTGAAGATCACGGGATCGAGGGAAACCGCCGTGTGCTCCATATCCGGCACTCCATGATAGCAGAGAGTGACGATCTTGCCGCCGGCTGCCTGCCGCACGCTCTTGACAAAGTCTTCCACACTGCCCGCGCCAAGGCATGGGATATCAAACGGATTATCCACCGTCGGCCGATATGGGCGGTTGTGGCCGCCGCGTCCGAAGGTGTAGCCGGCAGCAACCAACTCCGGATAGGTATCCGTGTTCACTTGAAAGACCGGCCAGGCAATGGTTACAGGCTTGAGGACGCCATTGGCCACCATGTCATCTTCCAGACTCAGGTAACCGCCGATCCGGCAACCGCCGGCGTGTCCCGTGGTATGATTTCCGATTTCAAGCCCCTCGTCGGACATGGCTTTCATTTGCCGCCACGTCAGATACCAGTCTTTGCGGGTGCGGAATGAATCAAAGTCGCAGATATAGAACGAACCACCAAATCCCAATGACTTCAAGATCGGGGCCACCACCGTGAATCCGCTGGCAGGGCCGTCGTCGAAGGTGAGTACCACCAGCTTGTCGGGAATCGGCTTGCGCAGGATCCCCGTGGGATCATCCCCCTTGGCGGGTTCCGCCCGCCCGCTCATGATCCCCGCCGCCAGCATGGCACATATCGTTACCCTTTGATGGATTGTCTTGTTCATGTTTGATCTGATATTTGTGAGTTGTATTTCTGATAGGTTGGCTATTTGCGAGGCTTCGCCTTGCCCACAAGACAAGAAATTTGACCTAACGACAACACTTTTAGCTCTTCTATGACTCTAGAGCCTCGTTCGTATGGGTTTCATATTCTGAGCCGAGTGTGGAATTCGGACCAAGCGGCGATGCCAGGTTCACGAGTGAACTTGCAGTGTCCCCTGAGCTGGCGGCATGAGCCCTGCACGCAGGATTTTCCTCTTCCGGCTTGAGGGCAACCGGGACTCCAGTAAATCATCCAAGACCAATCGTTTGAAACGATCGATTTAAACGAAAGATTTTCACGAGCGACGACTTCATCAACCTGCGTGGGGCTTTCATACCATTGTTTTTAATATGCAATAATTTCGCTCACGGGGCTTTTGTCGGGGCTGCTGCTGGCACTTTGACAATGGTTAGCGAGTGAGGCGGCAGTTGGATGACGCCCTTGGTGAGGGTGAGCATTGTTTTCAGCGGGACGACCCGGTCGGGATGCTCGATGTCATTGTAGGCATCGGGCGAATCGCCGGCCAGGACGAGGGCTTGGAAATTGCCGTCGAGCGGGGAGTCCTTCATGTTGATGGTGCAGGCCAATGATTTGTCGGGGTGACGGTTCACGAGTGCGATGGACCACTGATGGCCCGATTCATCCACGGTGGCGATGGCGTCCATCACCGGAATCTTTCGATCGCCCTGACTGAGGCTCGCGGCTTCAAGGGTGAGCTTGCCAACCCGCGCTTCCAATTCGTTGGCATACATCGCCATCGCATGAAAATGTGTGCGTTTGACGATTCCCTTGGGGTGAACGTAGAGCGGCCCGCGGGTATTGACGATGGGGGCGATGTTAGCCATGCCAACATCCTCGGCATGACGAAGACAGGCATTGAAGAATGAGGCGGAAAACAGCGCGTCGGCCATGCTGTATTGCGAGGCAATGTCATTCTTCTCGCGGGCAGCAACCAACCTGATGACTTCCGGATCGCTATAATTCTGGACGGTTTTTCGAGGAAACCCTTCATGATGCCAGCCGCGGAGATTCCATTCGTCGAAGGCGATTTTGATCCGGCCCCGATATCCGGATTCCTCCAGCACGCCGACGTAATTGGCGATGAGTTGCTCCGGGGATTCCGAGTGCATAATGCATGTTAGATAGTCGGGCATGTCGTTTTTGCCCCAGAGCGGCAGCCAATAGCTGTGGATGGAGATGTAGGAAAGATAGGGGCCGGCTGCCTTCAACAACGGCAAGGTCCATTCTCTGTTGGGTAAGGCCGCTGCTGTCAATTGAATTTGGGGGTCGGCATCCTTCATGGCTTTTGCGGCCTCAAGCACCAGCGGTGCCCACTGCTCGATAGGCTTGTAGCCGATTTCGTGCTGCCCCCAGTTTTCATTGCCGATACTCCAAATGTTGACGTTGAGCGGCTGGTCGGTGCCGTTGTCTTTGCGCATTTGCGCATACTTGCCGGTGTAGCCATTGCAGTATTCGACCCAGTTTTTCATTTCCTCGACGGTGCCGTTGCCCGCGTTGTTGCAGATATAGGGTTGCCAGCCGAGTAGGTGGCAGAGTTGGACGTATTCCTGCGTGCCGAAGGTGTTAGGTTCGATGACGCCCCAGGCCATATCATCGGTGGGCTTGCGATCCTTGCCGACGCCGGCTTCCCAGTGATAGCCACTCACATAACAGCCACCCGGCCAGCGAACCACCGGAACCTTCAACTCCTTGAGCGCGGCAATGACATCACGGCGGAAGCCAGCTTTGTCAGACAGGGGCGATCCCGGTTCAAACACACCTCCGTAAACCTGATGACCAAAATGTTCCAGAAAACCGCCGAAAATCATCGGGCTGTATGATATGGATCGGGCATCGGTATCGATGGTGACGCTCGCCTCGAACGACGGATTTGGCAATAGATTCGCGCCTGATCCGTCGCCAGACTGGCCGGAGGCGACTCGGGCAGGCAACGCGAAAAACGAGCCTAGCAGCAAGCTGAGCACTGAAACTGAGTTATTAATTTTCATCTGACTGTTCTCCGGTTCGTTTCGCGGCCGATCTCACCGTTGGCGTATTGTCTGCCGTAGAAATTGTCCAACGAGCCGATGCGCGGCACCAGCGGGTATGGGCATGGGTGGGGTAGGCATCCGATAGTAGGCAGGCACAGGTACCGGGGTGGCGGCTGCGGCATTTCACCTCTGCGCAGGTTTAGTCTGAAAATCGTCGGGCTGGATCCATACGCAGTGAACGACCTCCTTGGTGTTTTTGAGGTCTGACCCAGAGTCCTTGTGAAGGAGTCAAGTTTTCCAGAACCGGATGGATTGACGATTGACGAGTGTTGATTTTGGACC
>CAIQXC010000249.1 GCA_903875675.1 Akkermansiaceae bacterium | reverse complement strand
TCGCCGTGATATACGGCACGGCAACTTGGCCGAACGAACAGGACATCTGTCTCGATACGCTCTATCAGGAAGCCGTGCTTGGTGAGACAGGGAGTAGATCGGAGACGTTAGAGAACTGATGGATATTTTGCGGTAGGAATCGGCAAAGATCCGCCGTATCATGCGTGCCATGCCCACCAAACAGGAACTTCTCGACCTGCAATTCATCGAAGCCCGCCACAAGCTCATCGATCTGGCCGCGTTTCTGGATCGCATCGACCGCCATCCCGGCGCGGATGATTTTCGTTACGCCGCGCTGCAAGCTGCCATCCCCATCCTTCTGAGTCAGCGCCCGGACCGCGCCCGGGGCGTGCTCGACGCCTTGTCCGATCACAGCCACGAACCGATTCCCAAAGCGGCCTTCCAAGGGGCCCTCGGCGCTGCCCAACCCGGCTGATATTTTTATCAGAAATTTCTTTTATTTATTTTAACTTACTCCTAACATGTACATCGAACCCCACGCCCACATGGTCAGCCGGACCACCGACGACTATGAGAAACTTGCCATTGCTGGTTGCGAAGTCTTGTGTGAGCCGGCCTTTTGGGCGGGCTTCGACCGCTCCTCGCCAGCGGGATTTTTCGACTACTTTCGGCAGTTGACCGACTACGAACCGAAGCGCGCGGCGAAGTACGGAATCAAGCATTATTGTTGGCTGTGCATCAACCCGAAGGAAGCGGACGATCCAGTGTTTGCTCGCGAGGTGATGGCACTTATCCCGCAGTTTTTGGATTGTCCGACGGTCCTGGGTATCGGTGAGATTGGCCTCAACAAAAACACCCGAAACGAACTCGCCATCTTTGAAGAACACGTCCAACTCGCCGTGGACCGCGACCTGCCGATCCTCATCCACACCCCTCACCTCGAGGATAAACTCAAGGGCACCCGCCTGATTCTTGAATCCCTCGCAGGTTTCTCCAAGCTCGATCGCGCCAAGGTCATCGTCGATCACGTCGAGGAACACACGATCGCGCAAGTGCTGGATGCCGGCTACTGGGCGGGGATGACGCTCTATCCGCAGAGCAAGTGCTCGCCGAACCGTGCCATCGACATGTTGGAGGTGTATGGCTCTGAGCGGCTGTGGATGAACTCCGCATGCGATTGGGGCGTGTCTGATCCGCTTGCGGTGCCGCGCTGCATATTGGAGATGAAGAAGCGCCAGCACACTGCGGAGGCCATCGAGCAGATTGTCTATCACAACCCCAGGAAATTCCTCAGCCAGTCGCCACGGTTTGTTTGACTTATGAAATTCGCCGCCTCCCACCTATCCTATTGCACCAATATCCACCCCGCAGAAAGTTGGCAGGAGACGCGGACGATGCTGGCATCCCATGTGCTGGCCGTGCGCGATTCCTTGCGTGCCAGCGGCCACCTGGGCTCGGACGAAGCGTTTGCCATCGGCCTGCGGCTATCGGCTGTGGCGGCGCGTGAGTTGCTGGAAGGCGATCATCTCGGGCGTTTTCGCGAGTGGCTGGCCGCGACCCACACTTATGTATTCACGATCAACGGGTTTCCCTACGGCAGTTTTCATGGTACGCGGGTGAAGGAGCAGGTGTTTCGCCCGGACTGGACGGACCCGGCCCGCATGGCATACACGAAGAACCTATTCCGGATCCTCGCGGCCATCGTCCGACCTGATATCAGCGCCTCGGTCTCCACGCTGCCGGGATCGTTCAAGTCATTCGGTGCGGATGAGTCGCTCATCCGCAAGCAACTCATCGAACTGGCCGGCTTCCTCGACGAATTGTCAGATGCGTCCGGCCACGATTTTCATCTCGGCCTGGAACCCGAGCCGCTAGGACATTTTGAGAATACGATAGAAACTGTGACGTTCTTCCAACGCCTCTGCCACCTCGCACCGGATGCCTCGGCAATCCGGCGGCGCATCGGCCTGAATTACGACGCCTGCCACTTTGCGTTGGAATACGATGACGCCCATGAGGCGTTCAAACTTTTTGGATTTGCCGGTATTCGTATATCCAAGATTCATCTATCCAGCGCGCTGGCCTTCGATCCTAACGATCCTGCCGCGCTCGCCGCCATCCGCGCTTTCAACGAGCCGACGTATTTTCATCAGGTATTGCTGCGTCAAGCCGATGATTCGATCCGGCGTTTTCAAGACTTGCCGGACTTTTTTCAGGCGCTGGACCACGGCAGGATTCGTGTGGCGGACTTCCTGGAAGCCCGGGTGCATTTCCACATTCCTCTGGATGCGGAGCCGGCCGCACCGCTGCGTTCGACCCGCGGGGAAACCCTGAAAGTGTTGGATTGGCACCGCACTCACCCTGACGCCTGCCAGCATTTCGAGATCGAAACTTACACCTGGGGCGTGTTGCCCGGCAGTTTGCAACGACCGGTGACCGAGCAAATCGCCGGAGAATACCAATGGGTTCTAGCGAATGCTTGAGCCGCGAGTCACTGATTCGCCCCACCTCCAACTATCTCAGGCTCGCCGCCGGGCATGCCAGCGCGAGGTGTCTGGATAGAGGAGGGATCCGAGCGGCTCATCTAGCAGGGAGTGAGTTTGAATGATATGTCCTAGCAAAATAAGCGATGCCACTGCGTCGAACAGCGCGTCGTGCCAGCTGCGCAGGGCGACCAATCCCCGTATCTCTGGCGTTAGCCCGTGGACTTCGCAGAGGGCACCCAGCGAGTGGTCGGCAAGTTCGGGCCAAGCAGCGCGGGCCAGCAGCAGGGTGTCGATCCACGGGCCGAAGCCGTGGCCGGGGAAGGCCCGCAGGAAGCGCTTTTCGGTGCCCTTGCCATGGGCGACGACCACGGCACCGCTGAGCCGGGATTTTACCTCGGGCCAGAGGGCGATGAGCGTCGGTGCCTCGGTTAGGTCAAGGGCGGTGATGCCGTGGACTTTTTGGGCGGACCAGAGGATCGGCTGGTCGGTATGCAGATAGGAAACGAGGGCGACATGACTTTGGCGGAGGACTTTGGAGAAGAAGGGGGCACTGGTGGAGCCT
>CAIQXC010000248.1 GCA_903875675.1 Akkermansiaceae bacterium | reverse complement strand
CGACATGACCGACGACCCAGCCTTCCAAACCGCCACGTTCACCTTCGACAAGAACGCCCACCGCAAACTCGTCGTCTCGTACAACGCCATCCCCGCCGTCGCCGCAAGTCGCAAGGAACTGGCCGACCACTACCGATCCGCTCGCCGCGAAAACCCGGCGCTCGCTCGGTTGCTTTACAAATGCGTCAAACGGACGAAAGAAGAACTCGTCCGGCAGGTGTTTTCTGGTTCAGGGAGCGGGGCGTTTCTCGATGACATCTAACCCGCCCAACCCCGCAATGCTTCACTCTATCCAGAACGCCGCCACTTTCCAAGATGCATGGGAACGTCTGGTCAGAACCTCGATGATGCGCCTGATTGGGCCTTTGTTCGGTGACTACGCAGATGGAGAGGCCCGCTCATTTGTCATGAACGAGGGGTTTCACGCCACCTACGAATGGCACGACCCCGAAGCCCTCGCCGCCTGTTTCGGCCGCAAGTCCAAGAAGCGAGTCGATCAAATCACCGCCATCCTCGACACCCTCAAAGCGCTGGGGCTCATCGACTAAGTGCATCACGGATCCCTTGGACAAAATGTGACGATTGTCGCGACTCGACAACGCCGACAAGGCGGCTATGATGGCGATCATGCGCATGATTTGCCCCATTTTTCTGTATCTCGGATTAGCCGCAATGGTTGCGGCTGAAGGCGAAAAGCCAGCGGAGGCCGCTAAAGCCGAACCGGCAGCGGACAAAGGAGCGACGCCGAAGGGTCACGAATCCTCGGTATTAATTGCCGGAAAGAAGGTCCCCTACAAAGTCACTGTGGGAAAGATCCGCCTTGACCAAGATGACGGCAAACCGCGCGCTTCCATCTTCCACGTCAGCTACGAACGCAGCGACGTGCCGGATGCGGCCAACCGCCCGGTGCTCTTTGCCTTCAATGGCGGTCCGGGTTCATCAGCGGTTTGGCTGCACCTCGGCGCACTCGGGCCCAAGCGCGTCGAGATGCCCGGCGACGGCACCCAAGCCCCCTACCCGCCTGCTCACGTGGTGGACAACCCGCTGAGCATCCTTGACGTGTGCGATCTGGTGTTCATCGATCCGGTGTCAACCGGTTATAGCCGCGTCGAAAAGGACAACAAGCCGGAAGATTTCCACGGTTTGAACGAGGACGTCGAGTCGGTCGGGGACTTCATCCGCCGCTGGATCACCGAGCACGAACGCTGGTCAGCCCCAAAATACCTGCTAGGCGAGTCGTACGGCGGTGTGCGTGCCGCCGGCCTGGCCAGCCACCTGCAATCGCGTTTCGGCATGAGTCTCAATGGCGTGGTGCTGCTCTCCACATTGCTGGATTTTTCCACCCTTCAAACGACGTCCGGCAGCGATCTTGGTTACCTGGTGTATCTGCCATCGTTCACAGGCGTCGCCCATTTCCACCACAAAATCACTGGCGATCGCGACGCTCTGGTTCGCGAGTGCCGCGAGTTTGCATTCGGCGAGTATGCCACCGCCCTGCTCAAGGGCAATGCCTTGGATGACAAGTCCCGCGACGCCCTCGCCATCAAACTGGCTCACTTCACCGGCATCGATCCGGCTATCTGGCTGACTCACAATTTGCGGCTTGATTCGACGTTTTTCCGTGCCGAATTGCTGCGCAAGGAAGGCAAGGTGATCGGCCGATTTGACGCCCGCGCCGCCTGGGATACGGCCGACCAGGCCGCGCAGGCCCCCGATTGCGATCCATCCTACGAACTGGCCTATGGTGCCTTCGCCACAGCCATGCTCGACTACCTCGGCCGCGATCTAGGCTACAAGGAAGACCGGCCGTATGAAGTGTTAACCGGCAAGGTCAACCCATGGCGCTGGGATGCTAACAATTCCATTGTCAACGTCAGTGGCCGCCTCGGCAACGCCATGCGCGATAACCCCTATCTGCGGGTGCTGGTCATGGGCGGCTACACCGACCTCGCGACACCTCCGGAAGGCGTTGCTTATTCGATGCGCCACCTGTTGGACATGCCTGCATCCACCCGTGAGAACATTCTAACTGCCAGATTTGATGGTGGCCACATGTTCTATCTAAATCCGCCCGATCTGGCAAAAGCCCGCGGCGAGTTGGTGAAATTCATCGAGGCTGGCAAGCGCTGAGCCTCAGGCCACCTCAGCTTTGGGTGAAACTCCCACACAGTAAAACCTGCAATTCCCTAGCCAAGCGCGGGATACGGGATACGGGAACATCCGTTTCAGGGCATGAGATCGACACCGAAGCGCCTAGCCAGCCCCGCCGTCGCCGCGAAGCTGAGGATGGTGATGGCTGCGCAAATGGCCAGTGCCAGCCAGAAATTCACGCCCTTGTCCAACAGCCACGGCATGACCAAAAACATCGGCAAGGTAGGCAGCACATACCAAAACGTGTAGTAGGCGTGGAGGCCGATTTTTCGGTTGCCCTGGCGCTCGAGGTGCAGCCAAATCATGACCATGAGCGTGACGAAGGGCAGCGATGAGATCAGGGCGCCGAGCTTGTCGCTGCGCTTGGCCACTTCGGAAACCAACACGATCATTGCTGCCGTGACTGCGTATTTGATGACAAGCAGGTTCATGGATAAAGGCTATTTGCGGATCGTTCCAGATGGCAACACAACCCATCCCTTATCTTTCGAAAATCACCGTACGCGAGCCCTTTTCTGGATGGGCGACGAGCAGGGCGACCCGCTTGATGGTGGATGGATCGACGCCGGTGTGGCTGAGGTAGTCGAACTTGCCGCGCAGGTCGGTGTAGCCGTCCTTATGGAAAGCGATTCCACCATCCTTGGTCTCGGCATAGACTTTGACGTAGGTCTTTGGCAGCGGCTTGAAGTTGGTGGAATCTAACACTTGAACCGTGCGCTCGACCGGATCCTGGCGGAGGTCGAGGTCCTTGGAGTCCAGTACCTTGAGCAGCTTGGTATTGCCGGACTGCGCGGCAATGAGGACGTTGCCTTTGCGGAAGGCTGGCGGCAGTTCGATGCTCATCTCACTTTGGTCCTTGGCGAGGACGATCTCGCGTTGCTCGTTAGGCAATATCGATGGCTGGCCGTCGCTGTTGCCGTCGCCCTTGAGGAACGGATCCTTGGAGAAAAGCACTTCCAAATCCACACTGAAGAGCCGCAGCGTGGCCTTGTCCAACACGCGGTGCTTGATGACGAGCTTGCCATCCGCCACGAGTGTTAGGTCGAGCATGGGAGCGACGCTGGCGGGCAGTGCGGGGCGCTTTGAGTGGTCGGCTTTGGCGAGGGCGGTGATTTCGTCGGCCTGGTCGATGACCGTCTGGAAGCGGTCATGCCAGAGCCCCGGTGGCAAGGTCGGCAAGTGGCTGGCGGCGATGGCGCGGGCATCGGCGGGCTTTTCCTGATGGAACAGGACCACCGCCTGGAGGTAATCGTAGTGGAGGCGGGAGGGCAGTTTGGCCGGATCAATTTTGTCAAAACGCTCTAGCGCTTCTTCGATGCGGTCTTGCAGCAACAGGAAAACCGTTAGGTCGAGTTGATCGGCGGAGTCGAGCGCAGGTTTCCAGGCGAGCTGGTCGAGAAACTCCTGATAGTGTTGGCTGGCGGCCGCATGAGTGAGGCGGGGGTCTTCGCCGAAGCGGTGGGCGCGGGGGTTGATGAGCGGATCGAACTCGAGCGTCTGCCAATTGCCATGGACGCGCGGCCGGATGCTGAGCAGCGGGCTGTCGAGCCAAGCACCGAGGTTGCGGATTCTGAGCGAGTTTTCCAGATAGGTGCGGATGGTTTCGGGATCATCGTGGTGGAAGCCGTATGCCCAAACCCCCACAGAAAAACACAGCCGCTCACGAAGCACCTGGGTGACTTTGAGGAAAAACGCGCGGTCCTTGAGGCGCCAGAGGATCTCGTCGAGATCGGTGTCGTTGAGGTTTTCCGTTTGCAGGCGCTTGAGGACATCCTCGTTAGAACCATCGCGGGCCAGCACGGCCCAAGAGGCGCGGTCTTCCAGCGCGGGCTGATCTGTCACCCGCAGAGGCCGCTGACCGCTGTGGGCGACGACGACCCCGTCCTGGGTGACGTGCAACGGATAGACGGGAAACTCACCGGCAGCCGGAAAATAGAACGAGAGCGTCAAGGTGAGCACTCCGAAGGGCGCGACCTTTTTGGTGACGGCGAGGGTTGCGGGTTTGCCGGCCAGCGGAATGGCGCCGGCGGGAATTTGGGCGAGCACATCGAGCTGGCGTTCGAGGCCGGTGGGATTGGTGACAATGAGCGACGCCGAATAAGGCACGCCGGGTTGGAAATCGCCGGTGATGAAATTTTCGACCTTGCGGCCATCGACGCTGCGATACGGCTCGTCGAGCGGACAGAACGATTGCCGCACCAGCAGCGGCGACTCCGCAGCAACCTTGTCACTGCGGCGGGTGTCTTTGTAGAACAACAGCATCGGCGCCCGCGCCTTGACCCGCAGCGTGCTGCCATCGACGGTCACGTCCGGGCGCTCCGCCTTGAACGGCAAATCCAACACCGCCAGACACATCAGTGCCTCGTTGGCATTGCGGCCGCAAGCATTGAAGTTCGGCGAGAGAAACGGCCCCTTGCCATCCCAGGCCGCCAGATCCAGCCAGAAACGGTTGAAGGCAATCAGCGACTCGTCGGATTTACCACTATGCCGGTAGTAGTTGGCCTCGCGGTAGAGGCGGCTGCGGTCCTGGAATTGCTGGCGGGCTGCGGGCTTGTCGAGGAGGATGCCACCGCCGCCAGAGCCTCCGGCGAACGGATCGGCGCCCGCCGATTCGGCGGGGTCGGGAGCGCAAAATGGATCGGCGCTTGGGTGGTTCATCTGTGGAATGCTATCCACTGCATCAGAGGAATCCTCGCCGCTGCCGCTGATTTCCTCGACGAGGCTCTCGATCTTATCCATTTCAGCGGCCGAGTTGGTGACCAGCAATCCGCCGGCACTCAGCGTTGCGGAACTGCCCTCGCCAAAATTGATGCCGGCCATCTTCAGAATCTCAATCACCGGCCCGCGCTCTTTCAAGCCAGCTTTCTCACTGTTAGCACCCCTTTGCCTATCAAGCATGGTCCGCAGTTTGTCCTGGAAATCCGGCGGAACGCGGAAACCTCGCGCGAACATCTCACTGCCGGTTTCGGTCCGTGGCACAAGAGTGACGGCATAATCGTCCACCTTGTAGCGAAGGTTGACGGCGTCGCAGATGTATTTGAGGGCTTGGCCGATGGGAATGTTGGTGAGGCGCAGGGACTTGATGCGGAGGGCTTCCGGGCGGGACTCGAGGCCTTGAGGCCGACGAAGAAGGATGTTGATCCCTTTGCGAGAATCGTCAACTTCCAGGGTGTCGAGCTCGCTGGCTCGCTGGCGTAGGAAGTCGATGGCTTCTTCCACCGTAACGTCGTCGAAAGCGATGTTAGGAATGATGATTCTGCGGAGTTTTTCGTTGATGTATGGAACTCCGGAAGAGACAACCGCGCCACCTCCAAGCCCCCCTTCGTCACTCGCGGCAGCGGCCTGCGGGTCGGCTGTGGACTCGGATAGTTCCCAAGCTTTATTCACTTTCGACATCAACTCGGAACGCGTCTCATCATAGGCGGCGCGATAATAGGACGACTTGGCGGATGCGATGGCTTCCAACCCGCGGCGTGCGGCCGGGTTGTAAATATCGATTCTCAACGCTTTCTCATACTCAAGCTTGGCTTCATTGTACTTGCCCAAGTTATAGTATCCCTCGGCCGTATAGAGGCAGCGTCTGAGGGCGTCATCGCCATCTTTGCTAGATAAATCACGACCGCCGAGGGTTTGGGTGAAGAGGACGGTTTCAGTCTCGGGCGAAGGAGCCACGGATTGCCAGCGCAGTTTAAGTTCGTTGGCAATGGTGGCATGGGCGGCGGGGACGGCCTGAGCAAGCAGGGCTTTTTCCGCGGCATTGAGGCGCTGCCATGCATAGGGGCGCAGATAGGGGGCGAGGTCCCGGCCTAACAACAGGTCATCGATGAATTGAGGTTCGAGTTTGGCGGCGAGAAGTGGCTTGACGTGTTTGTCGAAGAACGGCTTGTCCTTGCGGGCGAGGAACAGGTGGAGTTCGTGGCAGGCGTGCTTGGCGAGCAGATCGAGCTTGCGGGCTTCGGTGAGGTCCGGCCACTCGGTTAGGAAACTGAATTCGCGCAGGACATCGCTGTTGGTGAAACCGTGGAGAAGTTGGTGAGCCTCGCCGAGGGTGGTGAAGGCACGCCAATCGGCGTCTAGCAAGTTTTCGACGCCTGCCTGCTGGCCGGCGGCGAGCACCGCCACGTTGCGGGTGGCGAGGAAATGCACAGCTGGATCCAGCGGCCGGGCGATGCGCCGCTCGCGCAGCGGTGTGTCAGTGGCGGGCAGCGGCAAGGTGAGTCGGTCGCTGCCCATCTCGTCGGCGACGGTGATATCGACCGACTGGCAAGCCGAGAAATCAGCGAGCGGCAGGCTAAGCGAACCGTCGGGTTGTGGGGTGAGGTCGAAGCGGACCACTGCGGGGAATTTGAGGAAATCGCAGATATACGGGAGCGAGGATTTACCGGCATCGCGCTTGCTGGTAGGGATGATGCCGAAGAGCTTGCCGGCCCCGTGTCCCGAGCCCATACCCGAGCCGCCGTCTCGGCCGGATTCCTTGTTTTGTTTGACGGTGTCCTCAGTCCAGCGGTTGAGCAAGAGGCCCGGGCGAGGCAGCAGGGAACCGGGAAACGTCTTGGCGGCGCGGCGTTCGAGGATGTAGCGCATCTCATCACTCAGGCGGCGCTCGCTGAGATAACCGCATCCCTCAAAGCCGGGTGTTAGGCTGGCGGACTGGGCGGGCTCGAACGGATAGGCGGCAACTCCCTCCTGCCACCCCTCGAAGATGTAGCGTTTGCCAACCACGGTGACGCGGGTGTGCGGACCGGCGTCGCGGATTTGGAGGGCGAGCTGGCCGTTTTCAGCAGTGGCCTTTGCGATGCTGGGATTGACTGGCGTGAGGCGCGGCATGATGCGGGTGGCGGAGATGAGGAGGCCGTCCCGCTCAACGCCGGCGGAAACGTGGAGAGTGACGTCGATGGTCTTGATTCGGCTGTCGGTTCGGCGGGTCAGGATAAAATCACCGGCTGGCAGGTGGCGGATGAGCAAGTGGCCATCGGCGATGGAGAGCTTGTCGAAGTGATCGCGGACAGATTCCTTGCCGAGAACCTCCAGCAATGAGAAATGCAACCGGTCGAGGGCCGGGGCGGCCGCTTCGAGCGGCAGGCGGACGTCCGTGTCGGCGGCGATTTGGATGGGTGAAGCGCACATCAGCGAGCGGAAATCGCAATCCAGCGAAGTCTCCGCAATACCGGTGCCCGAGGCCGTCAGACCATCGATGGTATCGAGCTTTCCGAGGTCGACGCGCCCTTGGGCATCGGTCCGGGCATGCAGAATGAGTGTTGGCTCATAGCAGTTAGCCCTGCACTTGAGAGTGATGGCGCGGGACGGCAGCGGCTCACCGTTGCGGCCGCGCAACTCGAGGCGGTAGCCGACGGTGGTGGATGAGAAAAAGGCGGTGGCAATGGTGGACTTTTCCAGATCGGCGTTGATTTGATAGTTGGCATTGGCGACGAGCTTGAGCGGCTCGCCGCCGGTGGCCGGGGTGAAGGTGCCGCGCAACGTCAGGGTGAGCGAGCGCAGGTCGGCGGGGACTTGAAATGGGATGCTGAGGGTGGGTGCGAGTTTGAGGTTTTCGGCGATGACGCGTTCGGTGGTGACGCCGCCTAACAATTTAGCCGTGAGGACGAAGGCCGGGTTTTCCAAGCGTTCCAGCGGGAGTTCGTGGCCGTTGTTGGTGAGGCGCAGCCGGAGTTGGACCTCGGTGGGCTGGTCGGCGAGGAGTTGTTCGCGTTCAAGGTGAAAGGCGGCCTCCAGCTCGGGCTGGTCTTCGCGCGGTTCGAGGGTCACGGCGGTGGCCAGTTTACCGGCGCGCAGCAGCCCTTCGGCATCATGTTTGTTAGGAGCATTGGGAATGATGATGCGACCGTTGGCGTCGGCACTGTAGGACTCGCTGCCAATATTGAAGGTGGCGGCGGCGAGCGGATGGGCGGTTTCATCGAACACACGGATCGTCTGGCCGGTGGCGGTTCCTTCGAGATAGGGAATGATCTGACCCTTGCGAATGAGAGCGCGCACCGACACCCGGCCGCTGACAAAATCGACGAGCCACACGCCAGCGCCACTGAGTTCTGGAAACTCGAGGGTCTCGCGATGAAGCAGGATAGGCGCTTGCGGATAGGTGAGGTGGCGCTGGTGGTGGGGCACCAGACCGTCCAGGTCGATCTCCACATCCGGCTCCTTGTCGTGGCGGGCGAGGTGCGACGGTTGGTCGATCTCATAGATTCGGACGAGCAAATCCGGGGTATTCTTGAGGTCGAGCGTGAGGCTCACGGCATCGGCAGCGGCCAATTGCACCGGTGCGCCCGGGGCGAAGGTGACGCGGGTTTCCTGCTGCAGGTCCTTGAAGGCTGCGGGATCCAGAGAGGCGGCCCAGCGGGCGGGGGCGGCCCCGGCGAGAAGCCGGGCACGGGCCTGCATTTCGGTGAGTACTTCTTCCTGGATGAAGGGGGCGAATTCCTTTGCGGAATCGCTTAGGGTGAGGAAATGGTTGAGGATTTCCTGGATGAGCGGGGCGTCCTGGCGGATCGGCGGGCAGCCGGTGGCGGGCTCGAAGTTCATGCCGATATTCAGGCAATCAGTGGCGGGACTCTTGGGCACAATCAGCAACGGATGGGAGTTGCGTGGAAGGGCGAGGAAGGTGAGAAAATCGGCTTTCGGGAAGCGCCCCAGCTCGGCCTGGAGGCGGAGGTAATGAAACAGGACGTGGGCCTTGAGGGAGTTCTGCGAGGGAGGCAGGGTCAGCACAAAATCCCGGCAGCGGAGCAGATGAGCGGCATGCGCCTCGGGGTTGCGGGCAAAGTCGGTCTCCACACCAGGCCGCAGTTTTGCCAAATAGGAAGTGGTGAATTCGTCGTTGTTGAGGAGCGCGGGGGCCAGCTTGAGCAGGGCGGCGAGCTGCTCGGACGTGAGGTTGCGGTGGATGGCGAGTTTTCCGAAGGCGACGGGTGACTTGAGGGCGATCGAGCGGGCGATGAGCGGGACCACGCCGGGGTGGTCGCTGCGCTCAAGGTGTTGGAGGAACCAGCGGGTCTTGTCATCGTCGAACGAATTGAGCTGGTCGAGTTCGCGCAGCAGGCGCTCACCACGAAATTGACTGTAGGGAACACCCGGTGAGGCCTTGGCGGCGGCGGCCTCGAAGGCCGCTGGCGAAATGAGGGCGGGATCGAGCCGGGTGGGCAGGCTTTCAGCAGCGGCGGCGGCATCGGGGCGCGCATCGTCAAATTTCAACTCGAGCCGCTCAATGAGCTTGGCCAGCGACTGCTTGGGATGCGCCTGATAATCCAGAAGCCACTGGCGGCTCTCAAGGTCGGCGAGGCCGTTTGCCGAAACCGGGTCGGTTTTGCGATCGCTGGCGGCTTTCCAAGAGGCAATGGATTTTTGAAACTCGGCGGACTGGCCCCCAAGTTGCTGGTTCAGCGCGGTGAAAAAGTACGCGTCGCGGGTGCCCGGGACCAATTCCTGGAGGGCCAGCGGGCGGGTGGCGGGATCGGCAAAGCGCTCACGAAACAGATCGTCGGCAGCTTGCACTTGGGTGAAGACGAGGCACAAACACAGCAGGTTCTTGCTCATGCTTCTCAGGTTAGAACCTTAGCACCCACAATGGAAGCTTGAAATCCCAGCTGCAAGGAAATGATTGAGCCTCCTACGCGAGATCCCCCTGCCGCCAATGCTTGAATTGATTCACTTGCCGACAAGAGGAAACTTGCGCAAGTCGCTAAGACGGGTATTCTGTCCCAAACCACCCGTCCAATACCATGAGCCAAACGTCCCCAAAAATTGTCATTTATCTCAAAACCTTCTGCGGTTGGAGCGAGGGGGTGCGCATCGTCATGCGCAAATACCGGCTCGCCTACGAAGAAAAGGACGTCGTCAAAAACCCCGCATACCGCTGGGAAATGGAGCAACGCAGCGGCCAACCCCTCTGCCCCTGCGTCGAAGTCGATGGCCACATGCTCGCCGACGTCAGCGGCGAAGAAGTGGAAAAATGGCTGATCCAAAACGAGTACGTCTGCAAAGACGGCGAACCCGCCCCTGAACCACGCCACACGTTGCGGACCGGCTCCCCGGCCAAAACCATCACTCCGGCTAAACCCCGCGTCCCCGCCAAAGCCAGCAAAAGCCGGTTTTTTGATTAATCGGCAGAAGATTTTCACAGACAAAGCCAGCGAGGCGCGGCATTATGGTACCGGATGGCAACAAACCCTGCGAGCATCTGGAAAGCTTGGCTGACCGAAAACGGCCCGCGCTTGCTGGTGTTCGCTCGCGGCTGGGGCAATTGCCAGCACGACGCCGAGGACCTGTTGCAGGAAGCCATCCTCCGCCTCTGGCATTACCAGCAAGATAAAGGCGGTGGCCCTCCAGACCTGCCCTTGGTTTTTTCCACCATCCGCTTCTGCGGCCTCAACCTACACCGCAGCGAAACCCGCCGCAAAAAACGCGAGGAAGCCATCGTCTATCTCAACGACTTTCAGGACGTCTGGCTCGACCCTATGCTCGAAGAAGATGAGGAGGCACTCCTGCTGCGCGATGCGGTCGAACGCCTCAGCCCCAAACTGCGTGAAGTCGTCGTCATGAAAACCTGGGGTGGCCTCACCTTCCTCCAAATCTCCGAAGCCCTCGCCATTTCCCCCAACACCGCCGCCTCTCGCTACCGCTACGCCCTCGAACAACTCGCCCACGAACTTCGCCAACTCAGGGAGGCCCGCCATGCAAGCGCCTAATCCAATCGAATCCGCCCTCGCCCGACTCATGCCGCCCGCTCTCAGCGAGGTCGGCCAGCGCTCCATCGAGGCCATGCTTGACGAATTGGCCGCCACCACACCACAGGCATCAACTCCCCTCACCCACCGCCCGTGGTGGGACCGGCGTTTTACGCTGCCGGTCGGAATTGCCGCCGCCCTCGCCGCATTGCTGGCGCTCGTCCCCCGAAATCCCACCGGCGCACTGCCACTGGCAATCAATTGGCCTGCTTCCGAGATTGCCACCGGACTCGTCTTGG
>CAIQXC010000247.1 GCA_903875675.1 Akkermansiaceae bacterium | reverse complement strand
ATGGCTTGCTCTTTCCCCTTGAGCACGTCAATGCACGTACTCCAATATGGGACTGTGTGCCTTTTCCAACGCAGATAGTGTCGCAAGAACGGTTGATTTTCCCATTCAGGCGACAACGTTACGATGTTGTCCTTCTCGATAATGACGCTGCTGCCACGTAGCAGCCTCATCAAACAAGAGACCTTGCGTTCGGCAAGCTGGCGAGAACGCATCCAGTCTGCGATGTCCTCATTTGACCTCGCTCTAGCTGCAAGCCAGTCAAGAAGGCCAAGGGAGTCCGCAGCAAAAATTGCGTGGCTGAGCACAAAAGCCTTGAGAGCCGTTCGAATTTCAAGAGAAGACATGTTTGGTGCGCTCTAGGGGACTCGCTTAATAACTAGTCCAAATTGAAGATCTCGGGATTCGGGAATACGAATGGTCTTGTTGATTCCAGCGTAGCTGCTCTGCTCAAGCAGGCGCGACCTTGCTTTCTCTGGGTTTGCTTGCTGGGAAAGGAGTGCCTCAAGGGTCATGCGAACGGAATCATAAACCATTGCAGCAAGAGGTGACGGGGCCTTGCCTGCAAGTTCACTATACCTCTTTGTGAAGAAGGAACCTTCCTCCGAAGTGGACTTTGGCTCGAAAGGTATGTCGGCATATATGACTCCTCGAGCGGATTCTTTAGCCACCGACAACACGTCGTCATAGATAACGGCAGAGCAAGCCAAGATTTGCCCAGAGAACTGTTGGACTCGCAGGGAGTTGATCAGTGTTCCCATCGCAGATCCATAGCCGACTACAAAAACAGCATCCGCGTTGGAGGCTTTGAGCTTCTCAATCAAGGAACGGAAGTCAGTCGTTTCGGAGGCGAAACTGTCTGAAAAATTCAGCTTTGCGTTCCGGTTTCCCAGATAATTCTCAAATGCCTGCAAAAATCCGGTACCGTAATCATTATTGATGTATAGAAGAGACAAGCGTTTGACTTTAAGCTGTTCGATCGCGTATGGAAGAACTACTCTTGCTTCCTCGTTAGCGGTGGGTAGGCAACGAAAGATATAATCGGATTGTCGGGTAACTTCCGGATTTGTCGAAACGCTCAGCATAATCGTTTTCTTGGGCTGTAGAAGCGGGGCTATGGCGAAGGACGCCGACGATGACTCGACAAGCAGAAGTTCCGGCGGTCGCTGAAGGCTTTGAAATGCCGCTACGGCATTCTTCGTGTCGCTTTGTGTGTCCTTCAAAACCAGTTCGATGTTGACTCCCGGATGCTTCTGTTGCGTCCATTCTGCTGCAGCCTTTAGTGCGTGCCATTCATGTTGGCCGAACTCTGCTGACCATCCAGTGACAGGCAGCATCGCTCCTACTGTCAGGGATTGAGGCTGTGGACTGGCGTGACGAAGCGCCACCCCGCCGACCACAAGTAATGCGGCGACACATAGAACCGAAGCAATTAAAATACGTTGCTTTTTCACACGCCAAGGCTAGACTTTTGCCACGGTGTTTGCAACCCTAGAGTCAAAAATTTTCGTTTTGGACGATGATCCTGCCTTTCGGGGGAGAGTCCGGGAGGGGCTTGGGGGGATGTTCGGGGTGGTGGAGGCGGGGTCGGAGGAGGAATTCCGCAAGCTTTGGCAGCCCCGGGCCTTTGATTTGCTGTTGTTGGACATGCGGTTGCGGGTGGACCGGGAGGGGCTGGATGTGCTGCGGAAGGTGTTTTCTTTGGACGAATTGCAGCCGGTGATCATGGTTTCGGCCTACGGGGATGCGGAATCGGCGATTGAGGCAGTGGGAGCCGGGGCGATGATGTTTCTGCACAAGCACGAGTTCAGCCCGGCCTTGCTGGGGCGGATGGCCGAGGCGGTGATCGAGCAGGGGCGCTTGAAAAGACAAGTGGCTGGACTGCGGAGGACGGCGTGGGCGGGTGAGCCCGACGCACTGCTTGGGAATTCGCCGGGAATCCGGGAGGCTGGCGAGTTGCTGCGGGCGGCGGGGGGTCGTGGTCGGGTGCCCTTGGTGAGTGGCGAGCGCGGCACGGGGATGACCCTGGCGGCACGCCTGGTTCACCGAGCCGGCGAACAGGCGGACGGGCCCTTTCTGGAGGTGGCCGGAGCGATGGCGGAGGAGGGTCGGGCGTTTTACGAGGGGAGGTTTTCGCCTTGGGCGCAGGCTGGCGGCGGGACGCTGGCACTGGATGGAGTGGAGGCAATGAGCGAGAAGGCGGGACGGGGTGTGCTGGAACGGGCGGCGGCAAGTCGTGGTGATTTTCTATCTCCAAATGTAGTGTTATTGCTACATGAGGGAGCCCGGAGGGCGGGCAAGGTGAGTCGGTGGTTGGGTGCCGGGGATTTGCTGCCGGTGCGATTACCCCCGCTGCGGGAGAGGCGGGAGGACATTCCACTGTTGGCGGCGCATTTTCTGCAAGGCCAGCGGTCGGGCGGGCATACGACGGCGCGGAGTTTCGGCGGCGTGGCGATGGCGCAGCTGGAGGCTCTAGCATGGCCGGGGAATGTGAGGGAACTGCGGATTGCGGTGGAGTATGCGGCCCTGCAGGCGGCAATGGCCGAGGTGGATGAGATCGGCCCCGAGCATTT
>CAIQXC010000246.1 GCA_903875675.1 Akkermansiaceae bacterium | reverse complement strand
TCGCCCCTGGGCAGGAGCGCGGCGTCAAGATGCACCGCCAGTGGCCGATGCTCCGTGTCTTTAGCAAGAGCAACCCGGAATATGGGCTTCAGGCACCGCCCCAATGAACGGTCAATTTGATCAGGAATCCGTCCGCATGAATACAACCCTCCTGCACCCTCTGTGGCTCATCGCCATCCTCTGCGCTGCTGCTCCGCTCCAAGGCAGCGAGGCGGTGCTCAGCGCCGACTTCTCCGTCCACACCGGAACCATCCGGCCTCTTCATGGCATCAACAAAGGGCCGTTGGCACCGGGCGGAATCTTCGAGTTGATCAAAGAACAAAAAGCGCTGGGGATCCCGTTCACACGCCTGCACGACTGCGGCTGGCCCAACCCGTATGTCGTCGATCACCATGCGGTCTTCCCAAATCTCAACGCCGATCCCACGCTGCCGGAGAGTTACGATTTCCGGCTCACCGACGAATACATCAACGCGGTGCGCCTGACCGGTGCGGAACCAATTTACCGCCTGGGCGAAAGCATTGAGCACACGAGTGTGAAGCGATATGTCCATCCGCCTGCTGACATGGAAAAGTGGGCGGCAGTCTGCCTCGGCATCATCCGCCATTACAACGAAGGGTGGGCCAACGGCTTCCATCACAACATCCGCTATTGGGAAATCTGGAACGAACCCGAGAACCGCCCCGCGATGTGGAGCGGGACCGACGACGATTACCTGCGTCTCTACCGCACAGCCGCGACCGCCATCAAGAAACAGTTCCCCAACCTAAAAGTCGGCGGCCCGGCGCTTGGTGCCAGCGGCAGTTTTGTCAAAGGCGAGTTCCGTCCCACAGACTTCGCGGAAAACTTCCTGACCATGTGTCGCCAAGACAACGTGCCGCTGAATTTCTTTTCCTGGCACTGCTACACGGCCGACCCTACCGAACTTGCCGCGCGCTCCCGGGCCATCCGGCGGCTGCTGGATTCCAAGGGCTTCACCGAGACCGAAAACCACCTCAACGAATGGAATTATCTTCCCGGTAACTCTTGGGCATCGCTCGACCGCGCTGGAACTGCAGCCACACGCCAGCGCTGTTACGCTGAAATGGCCGGCGCGCCGGGAGCCGCATTTATCGCCGCCTCGTTGCTGGAACTGCAAGACGCGCCCATTGACGTCTGCAATTTCTACCACGGTGAACTGGGTGGATTTGGCATCTTCACCGAGCAGGGCGTGCCGCGCAAGGCCTACCAGGCCTTGCGCGCCTTTCAGGGTTTGGTGGAAACGCCCCGGCGTGTCGAAGCCCGCGGGGCCGTGGCCGGAAAACTGGCCTTTGCCGCCGGCCTCAGCACCGACGGGCGCGAGGCGTCCTTATTGGTCAGCAACTTCGCAAATACGCGCTCAGACATCGTCCTCAACTGGAAAGGCTTCGACTGGATAGGTGGCGCAACGGCGGAAATCCGCACCGTCGATTCCGAGACGGATTTTTCCAATGTGCGGAGCGAATCTATCACGGGCGATAACACCGCATTGCGCCTGACGTTGAAAGCCCCCGCCGTAGCGCTGATCCGTTTGCGCCCGACCGCCGGTGCGGCAGCTAGAACGACGTTGTCGCCAGCTTCCGATTCAAATACACCTAAGTGAATACGATAAACCATGCCATCGATCACCACCAACTCTGGCCGGACGGGCGTGTCCGAAGGAATACACCCGCGCGCCCACGTCGCATCCTCTCCGCCCGGCCGCTGGCTTTTCGCTGCGGGTTCCTTGAATTGGAGGATCGCGAACCGGTGGACTATGCCCGGGCCGTTCGGCAGTTTCCACCGAGCCCGGCCGGTGACGTGTCTTTCCGTCTGGGGGCTGG
>CAIQXC010000245.1 GCA_903875675.1 Akkermansiaceae bacterium | reverse complement strand
ACTGAACTCGTCATTGTCCATTGCCGAAAAATGCTCGCGCTTGCTGGCAATCCACTCGCGCACCTCCGACAACCGGTGCCCGTCGGCAATGGCCACCGTGATGACAGAACATAAACCATCCTTGTGAAACGCCTTCTGACAAGTGTCCAATGGCATAAACACCCCGCCATTTTCAAACCCGTTCTCCATCCGCAGCACTCCCGCCACCGTGTATGTCCCCTGCCCCAACGGGATCGTGCTGCCCTGCTTGGCGTTGAGAAAACCTGCCGCCCGCTCGCCTAACACAACTGCCTCGCCCTTGAACGCCCCCACCCCGCCTTGCAACCACTTGCCACGCCTCAGGCGTCCGTCGTTGGCCTGGATACCGAAACAGGTGATAATCGAGCGGCCCGGTGAGGCAATCACCGCAAACAACACAGGCTGGGCGGCTTTCACACAGGCCAAGCCCTCCAACTCCGCCGCCAAACCCACCGGCACATTGCTGAAAAATAAATCCGAAACGTTTTTCTCAAACACCACCATCTGCGAATCATTGCGCAAAATCTGCTCAAACATCTTCACTGCCCCGCCTAACAAACCCACCACGCTCAGCATCGTCGCCACCCCCAGCGCAATGCCAGTCGCCCCGATGGCCGTGCGCACCCGGTGCCGCCGCAGGTTGGTGAAAATCATCCGCCAGAGACTCATGTTGTCAGTTGTTAGATTGGAAATATCATCCCGCCACCGCCATATCTAGCAAGGCGGACTGGGGCAAGCCCGGCGGCAACTCCACGCGCAGCAAGCCCACCATCCCCCACCGCCCGGTGCCTCCCGGCAAGGCGGCCACCACCCGGTCGCCTATCGCTTGCAAGCGGTGGAATCGCCGCAGGGTGGCTTCTACCCCTCCGCCGCGACCAGATTCGGGCGGCCCAGCTCGGCGTCGCGACCGCCGGTTTTGCCTTGCTCTAACGGGTGGGCGTGGACGTCCTTCAAGTCGTCGGCCGCCTGATAGGCCAAGCCGCGCAGCAGGGCCAAGCGGTCCAACAACCGGATTTCCCGGGCGCTGGCGTGGCCGATGATGGCGGGCAGCACCAGCGTGAGGCGAAACAATTCACCGGTTTTGCGGGCGGCTACTTCACTCACCTCTGCGGCGCTTTGAACGGCACGCCAGCCGCGCAAATCAAAGGCCTGCCCGCCGATCACTCCGGCACAGCCCAAGCGCTCGTCCACCCAGCGGGCGGCGCGTTCCTGCCGCCGCCCGTCGGCACCGCGCAAGCCCTGCCACAACATGGCATAGCCTCGATTGATCAGGGCCAGAGCGGCCAGTATGGCGGTGGCCTCGCCGTGGACCACATGCACGCAGGCCGCGCCGCGGCGCGTCCGAGCATCGTCCATTGCCGGCAGATCGTCGAAAATGAGTGAGGCGGTGTGGAGGTATTCGATGCCGCAGGCCAACGCCCGAGCCGCCTCGTCAGCCATACCCAGCTCCATGCCTACCAGATAGGAAGTGGTCGCACGCAGCATCGAGCCCGGGCGTGCCAGAATATCACCCAAGGCCGCCGCCAAACGCGGTTCCACCTGCTCGCTGCGTCCCAGGCCGTTGACAAAACATTCCTGCAACATGGCACGCGTGGATTGCGCAAGCCGCCGCCACCAAAGTTCCGGGGTCATGAGTTGGGGGTCGTGGGGGTCATTTCACCTTACCCACCAGTTGGAAAGTGACCACGAGCTTGGGGTTCACGGTCATCACAAGCATCGCCCGCACCAGTGGCAGACCGAAGTCTTTGTAGTTGAGTTCCGCGCTGCCGCTGGCCGTCACCCACTCACCGTCCTTTTTCACCGCAAAGGGAAAATACACCGTTTTGGACACCCCGTGAATCGTCAGGGTGCCGGCCGCATGGTCCACTCCGGCCTTGTCGGTCCAGAATTTCACAAACTTGAAGCTGCCCTTGGGGGCTGCACCGCCGAGCCACTTGAGCATTTCCGCATCGCGGCCGTTGTCCGCGGTTTTCAAATCGCTGAAGTTCCAGTTGAGTTCGAGCGACTCGGGCTTGAGTTTGGCCACTGCGCCAGTGGCCTTCACCGTGTAATCCTTGAGGGTGCCGCTGAAGTCATGACCGGTGGCTGTGGCCGCCACCGCAATCTTGCTGCGGGTCTTGTCCACCTCCAGTGTGGCGGCAGTTACGGGCATCGCTAGGCACAGCAGGGTGCCAACCAGCACGGCGGAGGTTGTCATTGATTTCATAAGGAAGGGGATCTTTCGCCCATAAAGCTCCACCCGGCAACCGAATTGTTTCGCAATCTGTGTGACAAACCATTCACCTAACAGTCGTGATTCCTTGGCTTGACGCCGCCCTCGAGGCCGCGCGAGACTCGGCCCATGCCCGAGCGTTTCACAAATCCCTGGCCGACCCACGTGCCCGGCTTCAGGGATGTCTTGCGCTGGAAACTTGGCTTCAGCGAGAAAATCGTGCCGCAGTTTCCGAACGCAGATGACCACGCCCCTTGGCTGGCCCTGGCCCGGGAGCAACTCCACGGCATGCCGTCGGCCGGGTGGCGGGTCACTTGGCTCGGTCATGCCTCGTTTCTGCTGAGTGGCTGTGGCGTGCATCTGCTGATAGATCCGATTTTCTCGGAATTCTGTGGCCCGCTACGGCTGTTAGGCCTTCGGCGAAAGATTCCCACGCCCTGCCGCTTGGATGATTTGCCGCCCATCACGGCGGTTTTGCTGACCCACACGCATTACGACCACTGCGATTTGCCGACGCTGCACGCCTTGGGCAAAGACACCCCGCTCATCGTGCCGGAAGGTCACGCGGAATGGTTTGCGGGCATCGGCTTTGTTAGAGCGAGACCCCTCCCCTGGTGGCAGAGCGTCGATATCGTGCCAGGCGTGTCGGTCACCGCCACCCCGGCCCAACATTTCACCGCTCGCAGCTTGGCGGATCGCAATCGCGGCCACTGGTGCGGTTGGTGCGTGGCAGGCGCCGGGGTGAAACTCTGGCACTCGGGCGATAGCGGGTATTGCCCGGCGTTCGGCGAAATCGGCTCACGCCTAGGACCGCTTGACTTCGGCATGATCGGCATCGGTGCCTATCAACCTAACTGGTTCATGCGCCCTTTGCACATGACTCCCGGCGAGGCGGTTCGTGCATTTCAGGACAGCGGTTGCCGCCACGCCGCCGCCATGCACTGGGGTACCTTTCAGTTGAGCGACGAACCGTTTGGTGAGCCTCCGCTGCTGCTCGCTAGGGAGTTATTAGCAAGTGGAGTGGCTCCAGAGCGTTTCGAAGCCGGCCACGTCGGCCAACAATGGAATGTTGAGGATTGAGCATGTAATTCGTACCTGCTGCATTGATCCCGCCGCAACCGCCTTCTTGATCATGTGTTGTGATTGATTGAGTAGAGCCGACCTTCGACGAGATCAACAATGAAAAGGTCAATGTCGACAATGTAACTATCGGACTTATAGTAGAAGAGGGCGTAGTATGTGCCCTTCCTGCCCAATGCCTTGCGAATTGCCTCAAAGTGTAAAGAAAGGCCAGGCGCTTTGCCGGAATCGTAGCTGCTTAGCGCGAAGTCCAAATGCTCCTTAAACCTGTCATCAAACGGCGCTTCACGCCAGTGCTCAAACTGCCAATGGTTCCGGTAGCTTGGATGCCTGGGATACTCCGTCAGAAGCCTGTCATCAGCCGACTCGAATCGCTTCCGAATCTTAGTTGGCAAGTCATATGCTGAAAAGGAATAGCCGTCTCCATTGAACGACCGATCAGAGTCATATTCGAAAATAGCCGGGCCTAGCTCTACTTTGGCATCGTAGAGTCCAGTGAGGTAGTCTGCATGTATTCTTGAGCTGCATAGGGCTGAAATACCTGCGAGGAACGCATAGACGGCAACCGGAATAGCAACCTGAATGACAACGCGCCTCCACCTCTTCTTGATCAAAGAATAGATGATCCAAATTCCGTATGGAATACACCCGAGAATCGTGATCAAAAACACGATGCCTTGGATGGCTGTCAAAATGTCATACATTTATTTGGCGATTGAGGTATGCATGCACCCGGCGCTGGCGAGGCGGCAGGGTTGAAATTGGACCGAGGTTGCGGGTTGCATGCCATGTCTTGTTCTGTCCGGGTTAGTTTCATGGCCACTTTTCGAGCGAGAAGGTTCCGATGTCATCGGGAGACGATGATCGGTATCCGCCTGTGATCTGTGTGAATTGATCGTCTGAAGCGGCCACGTAGTCGATGGTCTGTGGGCCGCCTGGACCATCACTCTTGTACTTGAAGGTAATGCGCGGTGGAAGAACCACTGGATGATCTGAGTTGCCTCCCGATGTGGCACCAGTGTCATCAATGAACGCCTCCAATTGCATCGGAATAAATCTGCCAGTCCGATAAAGACTGGTTATGTTGTAATAAATGTATGCCTTGACTGTAAACGATTGACCCTTGGGTAGGGGCGACGGCAATTCAGCAACAATTCGCCCTGCCACCAGTGGTGCTCTGTTGCTCATCCATGTGCCAGAATAATTGCACTTCTGCGAGCTTTCGGGCTTGGTCGCTGCGAATTGTATCCGGTTGAGGACTCGAACCGTGATTGTGATCATCACGACCGCAAGCGCACTATAGGAGGTGATTCGGAGGAGTCTTTTCATTTTGACAGATTGAGGTAGGGACACCGGTTTTCCGGTGCCCCCCTCGCAGATCCCGGCGTGCGAAATTACCGCAACGGGCTCCTCAGGAAAGCGCGCACACGGAACCAGCGCTGACACAGAGTGCCAGAACCAGGTCCCATTGCAAGCAGGAAGCGT